>CAZXKB010000105.1:0-7519 GCA_964641285.1 uncultured Gammaproteobacteria bacterium
AAGACACCAGTATGGCTAGGGCCAGTAATCCATATTTGATTACCAATACTGCGTCGGGAACCGTGGGTAAATGTGAATTATCCGGTGATTTTTGTTTCCATATTAATGGGATTGACTATGATCTTAATAAAGCAGATTGCGCTCCAGGAACAGGTGATTGTATCGAGTTTACTTTCCCAACTAATCCCGAAGAAGATATTAAACGTTTTTTTGCTCAAAGTTTTGGTACTTGGGAATGGAGCACGAGCAGTAAACATTATGAAAAAATCAGCGGAGAAGATTGGAGTCCACCAGATACTATTTGTTTTGGTGGTATCAGGCCAATTTATGACCCAGAGACGGGATTATGCGACGGGGGAGACTGTTTTGCCTGCCCGGGAGCGACCTGCGATTATTGCGCAGTATTGCCGAACTTGAGCAATATAAAAGTTAACAGTAATACCAGCAATGTTGCAATTTCTAAGAATGGTTTTATAAATTTATCCTTTAATAGCATGGTTGATAGCCAGCAATTGCCCTTAGTGATGTATGCAGTTGACTGGGGGGATAATGAAGATATGGTCGTAGCCGGAGTAGAAATGCGCAACCGGCCTAATCCGGGAAACCCGCATTCGCTTTATCATTTGTACAGTTATTGGGATTTAAAAGCTAAGCAGGCGGTAAACCAGACGGAAAATACGGTTTATTGCGGGGCGGAAGGTGCGCAGGCAGTAAATTATAATGGCGTTGGCAGTGGATATATTTGCTCCGGCAGTGCCTGTTGTATTATCCAACCAAGAGTAAAAATCAAAGATAATTGGGGCTGGTGTAATGGTGGAACCGCGATTGATGATTGCGACCAATGGGAATCATTTGGCAGTTGGATTATAGTGACGGAGAGGTAGGGTTTAGGATATTAGGATATTAGGATATTAGGATATTAGGATATTAGGGGATTAGGGGATTAGGTCATTAGGTAAATAGGTAATTGGGGTATTTTAGTGAAGTTTTAGGGACGGTTTCATTGCTTAATGGTTTCATTGTTAAATTGTTAATAGTCTGAATCGCAGAATTCGCTGAACGTTTACGAGGACGCTGAAAGTTTATTACAGAAAGCGCTGAAGTTCAGCGTATTCAGCGACTTTAGACAATAATTATGGCAAATCAAATAGATTCATATACCATAACGCCGGAAGAGCAGTTAGCGATGGCGGGCCAGATACGGGAGGAGAAAAGAGGAAAAGACAAAGAAGTGGAGAGGGGAGATGAAACCAAGAGTGAAAAGAGGTCTTTGCGCGAAAGTGTGATAGCGGCGCGTCAAGCAATGGATATTAAGGCTAAAGCAAAGAAAAAAATTGAAGAGAAAGTGATGATGCCGGTCAGGCAAGGAACCAATTGGCTCTTGCGGTGGGCGTGGGCGACCTTGATTCCCAGTTTTGGTTTGACTTTGATTTATATTAATATGCACATCTTTTTGCGCCAAGTTTTTCCCAGCGCGTTTTGCAAATTAGGCGAAGAATGGATGCCGAAAATGGTTGGCGCAGGCGAACATAGCGCTAAAAATGTGGCGGGTACGGCCTTTGGGATAGTGGAGGTAATGGGGTTGTTGCTGTTGGATTTAATAGCTTTGTTTTTAATTTTATTAATTTTAGGTTTAGTTGTTATGATAATAACTTGGCTCGGAAAAGATTTTTGGGGCAAATTATGGAGCGTATTTAAGGGGATTTGGGATTTAGGATGGGGTGGTGTAATAGATTTAGTAAAATTATTCAGTTAAATATCTATAAATTTTAGTAAATGATTATTAAATTTAATAAGAAATTAATAAAGAACAAAACAAATATTTTGAGTATTTTTGTTATCTGTATTGTTTTTGCTTTTTTTATAGTAAATCCTGTATCAGCAGCAGATGTGGGAGGTGCAGTGGCAACGGTATTGGGGTGGATTGCGTCGTTGCTTACTTCAGTAATTGGGTATTTCTTAACTTTTTTAATAAAAATATTAGTAAATGTCGCGAATTTTAATAATATTATTGATGTGCCGGCTGTTAAGAATGGCTGGGTAATTGTCAGAGATTTGTGCAATATGTTTTTTGTGCTAATTTTATTGGTAATTGCCTTTGCTGCGATATTACGAATTGAGAGCTATTCTTGGAAAAGGTTATTGCCAAAGTTATTGATCATGGCTATTTTAATAAATTTTTCCAAAACGATTTTTGGCTTGATTATAGATTTTTCTCAAGTTATAATGCTTACTTTTGTCGGTGGTTTTGGGGGAGAAAATGCGGGAAATTTTTTAGTTAACGCTTTTCAGATACAAAAAATGGGAGCAATAACTAATAGTCCTGGCGTTGAAGTAAGTGGCTGGGCAACGTCTGTGGCTATAATTTTAGGAGTTATTGCTATGTTGATTGCGTTTGTAGTTGTTGTTGTGATGTTGGCTGTTTTAATTATGAGGGTAATGATGCTTTGGATTTATACAATTCTTTCGCCTTTAGTTTTTTTAGGGTTTGCTTTTCCGCCAATTCAGAAATATGTTGGCAGAATATGGGAGGATTTTATAAAACAGGTTATAATTGGACCGATGTTAGCTTTTTTCTTGTGGCTGGCTTTAACAACGGCTGGTGAGTCATCAAACAAAATTAGCAGTATTACTGCGCCAACAGGCGCCAGCCAGGCAGTCACTGGCGGCGTAAACGCACTTTTTCAAGAAGGAAATTTTCAGACATTTATTATTGTTATTGGCATGCTAGTTGGCGGACTTATGGTGACTCAGCAGATGGGCGGAGCCGCTGGAGCGGCGGCCGGGAGAGGGATCGGGGCGATACATAGGGGGGCAGGAGTTGGCAAAGCCATAGGTAGGGCGGGAGTATTTAAAGCAGGCAGGACATTGGACAAAGCCCAGATGTGGGCCCAGAAGAAAACTATAGGCAGAAGAGCAGAAGATTATATGCCTAAATCATTGAATTATCGAATGATTGCTCAAGGATGGAAAACAAGAAAGGCGACAGAAATGGCTAAATATGAAAGAGGGTTAACGGGAACGTGGGCCGATACCTTTGATAAACATCTTAGACTTAGTCAATACGGAGCAATTAGAAAATCGAAGAAAAAGATTGTTGAAGACGAAACCAAAGCCCATAAATTAGGTTTTGAAAATAGAATGATTCAAAAAAGAATCAATTATTCTAAACTTTCAGCAGACGAGAGAACAGAAGAAAGAGATAAATTAATAAGAGATCGTGAACAAATAGAACAGCGATACAGGGAGGCGGGTTTTGACAGTATGAAAGAATTTACAGAAGATATAAACGCATTGGAGTATGGAGAAAGATATAATGTTAAGGTGGCAAATGATAAAATTAAAGAAAATGATAACGGTATTGCTCAATTAACTGAACATGTAAAATTTAAATTTGTGCCTTTTGTTGGTCGCGATAAATTTGCTCCGCATATGGCTATTTATAGCAAAGGCGGAGAAATGGAGTTATCTGAAAAGGAAGCAGGAGAAATGAAACAAAGAACCGGAGAAAAGGATTTTGCTGTAATAGGAGAATTATTGCATTGGGTCAATAAAAAGGATAGTGTCAAAACTTCAGCAGCTTTAAGAATATTAAGCGCTAATAATGACCTTAATGAAGCAGCTAAGGACAGCAGAATGACTAGGTTAATGACTAAGCAAAATGGGCTTTTAGAGAAATTATATAAAGAAGGAAGGTTAAAGGGGGTAGAAAATGAAAAGCAATTAGAAGATGTTAAAAATGATTATAGGTCGAATCCAGTCACACCAGCATATGTACAAGCCATGATTGAAGGCTTGTTCAAAGAGACTAAGACAGATAATAATATAGCAGCTAAGCATGCTGATATAATTGGAGGATTATCCTTTAATGCGGGTAATAGTTTAGCGTTTGGCATGTCCTATGGCGACGTAAAGTCCGGCAATTATAAATTTAATGACTTGAAATTCGCAGACGGCACTTTGCAAGCATCTACCGGCAGAGAGAGAGCGATCGTAGGAAAGTTTTCCAATCTTGAATCTCAACTTAAAATGAGAACACAGCATCCAAACGTAGTTATCGCAGAAGACATAGATGGTAACGGCACAGGAATACATGAAGCAGGTGAGGCGTATTTAAAATCACTTACTTCTCATGACCTTGCTCAAATTAATCGTGTAAGACTTGATAATGTTAGAAAAATTGGCGGTAACCCCAGAGTGCTAAAAGCGATAAAGAAACTTGCGCAAGACCTAGAAAGGACGGGCGATAAGAGAGACGAGGAGCAAGCTCAAATTATTAAAACTTATGCCGGTTATTTAAAGTCAAAATTTGAAGGGAAAGGATTAGAAGGAGAAAAATGGCATAAAGACGCTTTACAGAGCTATGAAGATATATAATAAATAAATTAGTATGGAAAATTTAAAACAATTACCTAAAGAAGTAGATGAACTTATTTTTTATCTTGATGACATTGGGGGCAAAAAGCTTTATCAGGATATTAAAAAGAAAGGTATGCATTTAGTTCAAAAGGACGAAGAGAAAAGAGGAACTTTTTTAGCATTACAATTTTTAATTATGCCCTTTTTATCTACTCGTAAAATATATAATTTATTACAGAATCATCTTTATATCGGATTAAGTTTAGATGACATTGATTTAACCGAGAGGGTTAATAAAAAGTTATTAATGATACATTTGAATGATCGTAATAACTGTAAGAAAGAATTAAAAAGTGCGCTAGTAAATAATAAAGAGCAGATAACAGAAGAAGTAACATCAAAAGGCGGGAGAAAATTGAAAAATGTTGATGACTGGATTAAGGATTATATCGGCCAAATTAGCAAGCAACATGGACAAACATTAGGGGAGGCCCAGTATTTTTTTAAGAAATCATATTTCCAGCAATTGGATGAAGATGATAAAAAAATGTTAAAGAAATTATTTACTCTTTATAAATTTTTAAATACTTCATCTAGAACTCCAGGTGGCTTTGAGGACGATGTACTAATTAAGACTGAAGATGGAAGACTAATTACCACTCATAAAGGTAAAGTTGTTACATTATATAACCCTGAGAAGGACGAGGGGTTGGATATTGCGAAACCCAAGGCCCGAACAGTGAGCGGTCCCCCTAAAACCAAAGAAGAAAAAGAGATTGATAAGCTAAAAGAAGAAGGAAGAGAGTACGCTGAAGGCGGTTTAGAGAGAGAAGCTTTAGAGGAAGAGATAAGCAATAAAAAGAAAGTTGAAGATTTGCGCATTATGGCCAATAATTTTCAACCAGGGAGCCTGGAGAGGAGGGCGATTGAGGAAGAGATAAAGAAGTTAGAAGTAAGAAGTTAGAAGTAAGAAGATGAAAAACATGGCAAAGGAGGCAGGCAATTATCAAGACATTGAAGAACGTACTTTTAAATTTGCAGTTAGAGTAATAAAAATGGTATTGCAGTTGCCTAATAATGTGGCTACTTGGAAAATAGGAGGTCAGGTTATCAAATCTTCAACTTCTGTTAATTCCAATATTGTTCAGGCCAGAGCAGGTATATCAAAGAAAGATTTTATTAATCATATGAGGATAGCATTAAAAGAAGCAAAAGAGACAAAGCGATGGCTAGACATAATTATCGCTGTTGGATTAACAACAGAACAAAGAATGTTATTATTAATGAACGAAAACGAAGAAATAATTTGTATATTAGTTACCATAATAAAAAATTCGATAAACAATAATACAAGATTGAAGTAGGAAGACATTTACTTCTTACTTCTTACTTCTAAATTCTTAATTCATGCTTTCCTATTTGGAAAAATTTAATAAATTACCCCAGGAGCTAAAAGATAAAATTTCGTCCCCGGAAGTGATGAAGGCCATTGGCGAGATAGAAAAGAAATACAGCATTAGTTTGGCTACCATAGTAATGCGCCTAATAGTTAAGGATGTTTCCATGGTTGATTTGGCTAAATATTTTGTTTTTGAGCATAGTTTAGACGCTCGCCAGGCTGAACAGCTGGTGGAAGAATTAAAATCAAAAGTATTTTTTGAATTAACTGATTATTTGGGTTTTATCAAGGAAGAAGCAGGGGATAAAGATAAGCTTGATAATTGGATGGATTCCAGAAAGCAGGAAACAACCGTGCGCGGCTCAAATTTTTTCTTTTCCCCGGAAGACGAAGAAGAAGTTAAGGAACTGGCCAAGAAAGTGCAAAATTTTACTGACAACAGCCAGCCAACCGCTCAAATTGAAGAAAAAGTTAACCACTTAATAAAGCAAATAAATATCAATTTTAGCTCAGAGGAATTATTTAGCCGTTTTAAGCAGGTTATTATAACCTATTTAAAAAGTATAAGAAATAAAATAGATACCAGAGAGACGCTTGGTAAATCAATAGAAACCGGCGGTTTGGGCATGGAAGCTGATGTTATTACCGCTGTCTTAATAGCTACAGATAAGATTAAACAAGGAGTAGATGATAAAACGTTAATAAAACCACCAACAAAAATTGAGTTGCCGGAAGACAAACCGGCGAAGGAGGAAAAAGATAAAAAAGAAGATAAGTTATTAAAGCAGGGCCAGAAACAAGCAGGCGAGAGGAAAGAAGAGATGGATGAAAAGACCGTAAAAAGCTTAAAAGAAAGCGGGGTACGGGATATAGAATATGATTTCAGTAAGCTATCAACCTTGTCCGGTACGGCAACAATAGAACCGGGAAAGAAAGAAAAAACAGAAAAACTTAGCAAGGATATAGTTGATTCGCCTGAACCGTCTTTTTCCAAAGAAGCTACAGAAGGCGTTAAAAGCAATGTTATTGAAACAACTGAAGTTAGTCCGAAGAAAGAACTTGGGACTGTCTTTTCTTCCGAGGCAGATAAAAGAACTGCTAAAAAAGAAGAGAAGATTGCCAGCGGGAAGATGGACGGGAAAAAAGAAGCAGATCAGGCAGAAAAGATATCCCCTGAACCGATAACCCCGATTAATATAAGACGCCCTCAATTTAAAGGCACGGATCAGCCGAACCAGTCAGGTAAAGTCAGGATGGAAGACGTAAAATATGTGCCGAAATTAATGGGACCGATTGATGAATTAAGGGAGATGGATTTAGTTAATTTTCGCCGATTAAGCCAGAATCCGGAAACGGCCGCGACTAAAATCAAGGGGAAATTAGAAAATTTAGAAGATGAAGGCTATAGCCAAAAATTATCCGGTATTAAAGCCTGGCGCCAGAGTCCGGTTAATAAATTGTATTTAACCATCGGCCAGGAAAGCATGAGCCATAAAAAGCCGATTAATATTATAATAGAGGAGAAAAAAACTAATAACCAAGAATATTTAACGAATCAGGAGTTTACCGCCATCATGGATTTAAATAAAAGCTTACGTTTTTAACTAATTAACTAATTAAATAATTAACTAATAGTTATGCAGCAATTTACTGTCCCCCAATTCATTGACGTGGAAGATAAAATAATTGGACCTATTACTACCAGGCAGTTTGTCGTAATGCTGGCCGCGTTTGCTTTGATTGGTATAAGCTATAAATTAT
>CAZXKB010000106.1:0-14917 GCA_964641285.1 uncultured Gammaproteobacteria bacterium
AAACTGTATCAATAATAGTTTTAGTTGACTGGTCATTTATCTTGTGGTCAAAAGCTTTAATTTTGATACGAATTTTCTGTTTAGAATTTTCCTCTTGTCCTTCTTTTGCTCTTTCCACTGGTTCAGCTTTAGGCGAGGCGCCTTTCAATACGTCTTTACCCTTTTTTTTCTCTCTCATTAATTTAAAAACTTAATTACTTTTTAAATAAACATTACAACCCCGCTCTTCACAAAGAGCGGGGTAAAATATCTATTTAATAATCTTGGTAATAACTCCAGCTCCAACTGTCCGCCCACCTTCCCTAATAGCAAATCTTTGTTTTTCTTCTAAGGCGATGGGAGAAATTAACCTGATCTTCAAATTAGCCGTATCTCCAGGCATAATCATTTCCGTGCCCTCGGGCAAATCGACTTCGCCAGTAACATCAGTAGTCCGAATATAAAATTGCGGTTTGTAGCCTTTAAAAAACGGCTTATGGCGTCCGCCTTCTTCCTTGCTTAAAATATAAACTTCGCTTTCAAACTCAGTATGGGGAGTTACTGTGCCCGGTTTTACTAAAACCTGTCCTCTTTCTACCTCGTCCTTCTTAATGCCTCGAAGAAGAATACCGGCATTATCGCCAGCTCGGCCTTCGTCTAAGGATTTATTAAACATCTCAACTCCAGTCACTACTGTTTTTTGCGTATCGTGCAAACCAACAATTTCTACATCTTCGCCTATTTTCACGACTCCCCTTTCAATTCTTCCAGTAACTACCGTGCCTCTGCCTTCAATAGAGAAGACGTCTTCAATGGGCATTAAGTATGGCTGATCAACATCGCGTTTCGGCTCGGGAATATAATCATCCAAGGCTTTCATAAGATCCCATACTGACTGGACATCCTCGGCGTTAGAATCTTCTAATGCTTTTAAAGCCGACCCTCTGATGATTGGTGTTTCATCTCCGGGAAATTCATATTTTTTAAGCAAATCACGAATTTCCTCTTCTACTAAATCAATCAATTCTTTATCCTCTACCATGTCGCATTTGTTTAAATATACTACTATATTAGGAACTCCCACCTGGCGAGCAAGCACAATATGCTCTCTGGTCTGCGGCATCGGGCCATCAGTGGCCGCTACTACTAATATAGCTCCGTCCATCTGAGCCGCTCCAGTAATCATGTTTTTAACATAATCAGCATGGCCAGGACAGTCCACGTGGGCATAATGTCGATTATCTGTTTCATATTCTACATGAGCGGTAGCAATAGTAATGCCTCGTTCTTTTTCTTCGGGAGCAGCATCAATTTGATCAACGGTTTTATCAGATGCTCTATGTCCTTTAGCAGCTAAAATTTTAAGTATAGCTGCGGTTAGAGTTGTTTTACCGTGATCAACGTGACCAATAGTACCCACATTAATATGGGGCTTGGTGCGTTCAAATTTTTCTGCCATGTTTTTACTTTTTCAACGGCCCCCAAATATTCGGGGTTACTTGTCCCGCCTTAACTGGGAACAACCAGCCGTAATAATTACTTATTAATTTAAATATTTTAATTCTTAAAAGGCTTATTTTATTTTTATGAATTAACTTCTTCTAAATATTGCCGATCTTCTTCAATAATTTCTTCTGCTCCTTCTTTTCTTTCAAATGGAATAGCCCATAGGTTTTTAATGTTTTTCTTTTTTTCTGCTGCTATTATATCATCCAGCCTAGACCATCCCTTAGCTTGATTATTGAAATTATCTTCAAAATAAGCTTCTTTCCCCTTATTTTCCTGATAATCCTGTTCGCTTTTCCATATAGCAATATCGCGATTTATTTTATCAAGTAATTCGTCTTCTGTCAAATTTCTTACTTCGCTTTTACCTATAACTAGCTTTTCATATTCGTCCAGGGACATAATAACATATATATTATCAAATCCATCTGTATCAAAAACAATTATACGGTCACCTGTTTTTTTGGCTAAATTTATTACTTTTTGTAATTGATTAGGCATAAAATATATCCTATTATGCTTCTAATTTTATATTAATCTATTTTAAACGTCAATATTAATTAATAAATATGGCCTATTTTATTTTTTATTATTTTTTTCGCCAATTAATTCTTCGGTAATATTTTCTGGCACTTTAGCATAATGTGAAAATTCCATAATATAATTTGCCCTGCCCTGGCTCAAGGAACGCAGAATAGTGGCATAACCGAACATTTCGGCTAAGGATATTTTAGCATTAATCACTTTGGCCTTGCCCCTGTCGCTCATTTGGCCAATTTGGCCACGCTTAGCGTTAAGGTCGCCCATGATATTGCCCATATATTCCTCTGGTGTAACCACTTCTAGCTTCATAATTGGCTCAAGTAATATTGGCTTGGCTTTGCGGCATGCTTCTTTATATGCAAAAATTGCGGCCATTTTAAAAGCGGCCTCGGAAGAATCAACTTCATGATAAGAGCCGTCATAAACAGTAGCTTTAATATCAACCATAGGATAACCGGCTAGCACGCCCTGGTCAACAGCTTCTTTGACTCCTCTTTCTATGGCTGGTATAAAATCTTTAGGAATTACCCCGCCTTTAACTTCATCAACAAATTCGTTTCCCTTACCCTCTTCTTGGGGCTCAACTTTTATCCAACAATGGCCATATTGGCCTCGGCCGCCAGACTGCTTAATATATTTACCTTCGGCCTCGGCTTTTCGACTAACTGTTTCCCGGTAAGAAACCTGCGGCTTGCCAACATTTGCTTCAACTTTAAATTCTCTTTTCATCCGGTCAACAATAATATCTAAATGCAATTCGCCCATGCCTGATATCAAAATCTGATTAGTTTCTTCATTGGTTTCCACTATAAAAGTTGGATCTTCTTCGGCTAATTTTATTAAAGCTATGCTCATTTTCTCTTGATCAGCTTTGGTTTTTGGTTCTACGGCGATTTTAATAACCGGCTCAGGAAATTTTATTGATTCCAATAGCACCGGCCGCTTAACATCACAAAGAGTATGGCCTGTAATTATATTCTTTAAACCAAGCACAGCTACAATATTTCCGGCATAGGCTTCCTTGACCTCTTCTCGATGATTAGCATGCATCCTGACTAAACGCCCAATACGTTCCTTACTGCCAGTTGAAGAATTAAGAACATAAGAACCGGCTGAAAGTACCCCGCTATAAACTCGGATAAAACATAATTTCCCTACAAATGGATCTGTAGCGATTTTAAATGCTAAACCGGCGAATGGTTCGTCGTCATTAGCTTTTACTATAATATTTTTTTCTTTGCTACTTGGATCAATTCCGACCAAGGGAGGTAAATCAAGCGGTGACGGTAAATATTCAACTACAGCATCCAGGGCTAACTGCACCCCGATATTTTGCTTAGCCGCCCCAACCATAATTGGAAAAAACTTATTAGCGATCACGCCTTTTCTAATAGCGGCTTTTAATTCTTCTACAGTTAAATCTTCGCCGTTTAAATATTTTTCAGTTAAAGCGTCGTCGCACTCTACTGCTTGCTCAATCAACTCATTTCTAAATTCTTCAACTTTAACTTTCATATCTTCTGGAATGTCAATTTCTTTTAGCTTTTCACCGAAATTTCCTTGAAATTTATAAGCCTTTTGTGTTAATAAATCAATTACTCCCCGCATTGATTCTTCCGCTCCTATCGGCAATTGTGTAGCTACGGCTTTAGAGTTCAACTTCTCGCGGATAGAATTAATACTCATATAAAAATCAGCTCCCATTTTATCCATTTTATTAATAAAGCAAAGACGCGGAACCTGATATTTATCCGCCTGCCGCCAAACAGTTTCTGACTGCGGTTCAACTCCGGCTGCCCCGTCAAAAACCGCTACAGCGCCGTCTAAAACTCGCAGTGACCTTTCCACTTCCACGGTAAAATCAACATGTCCCGGAGTGTCAATGATATTAATTTTTTTGTCTCGCCAAAAACATGTGGTGGCGGCGGAAGTGATAGTTATACCCCTTTCCTTTTCCTGTTCCATCCAGTCCATATCAGCTTCACCATGATGAGTTTCGCCAACTTTATGCTTCTTTCCGGTATAAAAAAGCACCCGCTCTGTAAAAGTGGTCTTGCCGGCATCAATATGGGCCATAATACCGATATTGCGTATATTTTCCAACGAATATTCTCTTGCCATAAATTAATTGATTTATATTATTAGTTATTAAACAATAAGTCTATTAAAAAATTAGGGCATTGAACCAGTAGCTGTATCTTTTAATGCTTCTTGGATTAATTGATTTGATTTTTCAACCTGCTTTTCAATGTCATTAAGTTGTTTCTGGACTTTTTTATAATCAGCTTTACTTTCTTTGTTTTTTGTCCAAAAAAATGAGCTGCCATAAGCTAAGGCAGCAATTATCACAATTACTAACAAAAGTCCAAGCAGGGCTGAACCTTTTTGTCGCCTAAAATTTTTAAACATCTATTTCCGAAATAAATAATTCGTATCTATCTGGCAAAATGGGCGAAAGCCTTATTCGCTTCAGCCATTCTATGGATATCCTCTTTCTTCTTAACAGCCGCTCCTTCCTCATTAGCGGCGGCCATAATCTCATCCGCTAACTTTTCTCTCATTGGCCGGCCTTTTCTGGCCTGGGCTGCTCCTATTAACCAACGACAACCTAAAGTAAACCGTCTATCTCCTCTTACCTGGTAAGGAATCTGATAATTAGCGCCTCCAATTCTGCGGCCACGCACTTCTAGCAACGGGGAAACCTTTTTTAAAGCCTTATTAAATACATGCCTGGGGTCCTGCTTTGTCTTTTCTTTAATAATATCAAAAGCACTATAAACAACTTTTTGAGCTACGCTCTTCTTGCCCTTTTTCATAATATAATTAATAAATTTAGCAACATCAAAATCATTATATCTAATGTCTCCTTCAATTTTTCTTTTTGGCGCCTGTTTTCCTCTCATATTTTATAATAAGTGACGTAATGAGTTATACGAATTTAATTATTTTTTCTCTCGCTTAGTGCCATATAATGACCGGGACTTTTTTCTGTCCTCAACGCCTTGAACATCATAAACCCCTCGTACTACTTTGTAACGGACCCCCGGTAAATCTTTAGTCCGGCCACCCTTAACTATAACAATAGAATGCTCTTGCAAATTATGGCCGATTCCCGGAATATAAGCAGTAACTTCCATGCCATTAGACAACCTTACTCTTGCTATTTTCCGCAAAGCTGAATTAGGCTTTTTAGGCGTAGTCGTAGTCACCTTTAAACAAACTCCTCTTCTAAAAGGTGCTCCTCTTTTTAATTCCGTCCTTTTTCTGTGCAGGGTATCTAGAGTGGTTTGCAATGCCGGAAATTTGCTTTTCTTTTCGGTTTTCTTTCTTCCCTTCCTAACTAATTGATTAACAGTTGGCATATAAAACACTAAATTAACACAAATTTATAATTAACTTAACAAATAAAACGCATTAAACATCAATTAAATTCGCGTTTTATTCATAAAATATTTGCGATTTAACAAAAATCACCCCGAAAAACGGGATGGATATAAATTATATTGCGTTTTTAATGTAGCAAAATATGTAAAACAAGTCAAGTAAACTCTTGTTTATTAGAGAAATATTTTTACATAGGATTTGATTTAAATTAGCAAAAAGGATAAAATTGACTATATAAAATACCCTAAATTATATTAAAATATTATTGATAGTGTAATTTAAAATAATTTCTGATAAACATTATGGCAAAATTTACTACAAATCAAAGCCTGGCTCAATGGCAAAATTTTGTCAAAAAGGTTTACGGGATACCTAATGACCGGAGTTTTCCTCTGCCTGATTTAATTTCTAATCATGGCCGGTTTACCATGAGGGCTTTAAAGGGTATCCGCCAAAGAAATAATGATAAGTTAAGGTTAAATCTTTTAATTTCTATCTCTTGGCTGATGTCTATGGCTAATCGATTACATATTGATACGGAAGAAGTGACTTGGCGGCGTTTTCCAGGAGTTTGCTCATATTGCGGCCATCAACAATGCACTTGTGATGAGTTAAAACCGGCTAAAAGAAATCGGTCTTTAAGAAAAAAAACTAAGGCGATAAAAACCCTTAATGATTTTCAAAAAATGTTTGCTTTAATTTATCCGCCTGCCAAAAGGACGCTTTTTGAGGCCGGAGTACATTTAGCGGAAGAAACAGGCGAAGTTAGTGAAGCTATTCATTGTTTTCGGGGAGAACATAAGAAAAAACAATTTGAGAGAATAGAGAATGAGATTGCGGACTGGATTTCATGTTTGTTTGGCGTGGCAAACTCAGCTAATATCAATGTCGCCAAAGAACTGGCTAAAATGTATTATAATAATTGCCATGTTTGTCATAAAGCGCCTTGTGTTTGTAATTTTTCTTTTGTAGCAAAGTTTAAATCCTAACTTGACCTTTTTAATCTTTTTTTCAAAAATCTATTTTAATATTGACACTTTGGGCTAATTATTATAAGGTGGGATGAAAATAAATTAAGGAGGGTATAATGGGAAAATTATTTTGTTATTTTCAAAAAGAGAATTTGTCCATACCAGAAGCAACTGAGTTTATCATTTTAGCCCCTTTGTTCTATATTATTTTTTCGCTTTCTATTTCCATTATTGCTTTGAACTTTAACATTGTTTTCCCAAGGCCAAGCTCTTTACAGGTTAGCCAAATAATTTATTTATTAATCAAAGTAGCTGAAGAAGAGGCTGGCTACCGATTTATGCCCTTGGTCTTAGCCGTAGAAAAATGGGGAAGCTCTAGAAAAATCTGGCTAGTAGTCTTGATTATTTCGGTTTTATTCGGCTTACGACATGGCAGTTATTTATTGATTCTCCAGCAAGGCGTATTCGGAATGATTTTAAGTCTAGTTTTTCTAAAATGTGGCGGTTTTGGCAAAAAATATCTTCGGGCTTACGTCGCTTCCATCACGGCCCATGCTTTAGTGGATTGTTCCTCTAGATATGGTCTTATTGAAGTGTTAAGAAAATTGTTCTTTTATGTTTTTGTTTATTTGGTTAATATTACTACCTAGCCTAAAACAGCACGCAGTTTTAAAATCAAAATATCTAAACTATGTGCTTTTTTATTAAATAAAAAAGCCTATTGAAATTTCTCAATAGGCTTCTTAATCTTTTTATTACCTTAAAATACTCTTATTCTTTTAATCTATAATTATTTCCCTAAAACCTTCAGGGCTTTTATTTTTATACACTGTTACACCCGGGGTATTTCGAATTCTCCATCCGTGGTCTATATAAATAATTTCCGCCACAACTATCTCTTCCTTTGTCTTAGACTCCTTAGTAAAAATTTTTCCTTCTTCATTTATATAATAATGGCCTATTGAAGTTTTCAGAGCAAATTCTTCTTCTCCCACTTTTAGTATGGCATCATTTTCATCCATAAAAATGTCTCCTGTTTTAAATTGTTAAAAAGCAAAAATTATTTTTAAATAATTGGCTGTATTTTAGAACATTACTGTTATGCTGTCAAATAGTAATTTTATATTCAATATTATAAAAATTATTTAGATTAAAAAATCCTGTTTTCACCTGAAATTTAAAACGAAACAAAGATTATATCAATAAGATTAGCTAAAATATTGACAAAATTTAACATTTATTATAAGATATAATTAAGCTATATCATTGGCTTGATTCAGAAAAGAAAGGAGGTGAGTTCTAAACAGAGGTTCTTTCAAATACTTTTAAGAGAAATAGGAGGGTATTATGAGACTATTTCCATTTTATCGATCAAGGGACCCTGGCGGCTTTACTCTGGTGGAGCTAATGATTGTTATTGCCGTATTGACAGTCTTGGTTTTCTGGACATTTCCATCAATGGCATGGGCGCCAGGAGTTGCACGTATCTGTGCATTGGGTCCGGTGGGCATTTCTGACCCGATGATAGTCCCGGCAACCTATACAGATCACTCTGGAAACATTGATTCACGGCCTTTATTTTACGCCTACGCAAGAGCGCCCGATACTATTCCTTGTCAGGACCTGACCCCGGCAAGTCAACCTTATTATATAATTAGCCTCAGAGTATACCAAGGTCAAACGCTGACTTGCAAATGTACAGCCATATTAATGGCGACCGGACAACACTATACGATATATAAGGGCACCAAGAATAAGATGCCATTTTCCGGCGCCATCCAACGGGCTTACAACGACCTGACAATCGGCAAAAAAGCTGGTAGCCACTTTATCGGAAATATCTAAAGCCGGCCTTTAAACGGTCGGCAGTCTTAAAGAGTCCAGTGCTTTTTCATAGCATTGGACTCTCTTTTATTTTTACGTTATTTCTCCTGACGGGAAAAACCGCGATTATCCCGCCTCTCACGAGGAGCGGGACGGCACACGCAAATATAAAAAATAATTATCGCAACCTTAATTGACTGACCATGCATTGTTTGCTATATTTCAGTAAACTCTTTTAAACTACTGGGATATTTAAAAAATAATTTAAAATTTAGAGGAGGGAAAATAATGCCGAAATTAAATTGGCTGTATTTGAAAAAAGTTATCTTATCTGTTTTTGCTCTCACGAAAGATTTATTTTTATTTACGGTAGTAGTATTGCTATGTCTGGCGCTCTATTTAAGCCTGGGCATATCCAGGCAAAAAGTCATAATTTAACGCTCTGAAACTATGAGGCCTATCACGAAAATGATAGGCCCTTTTTATTTTTAATAATAATTAGTTAGCTTTTAGCTATATGCTTTTCCCAGTGAGTAATGTTAAGGCTGGGAATTAGAACCATGTCAGAGTTTATATTTTACTATTTAACGATATTATTGTAAAATTAAAATAAGGTTAAATGTTCTTGTATTAAAGAATAAGATGTAAGGTTATGAAGTTAAACATAAAGTTATCAGATAAAATTTTATTAATTTTTATTTTTTTTGCCTCTACCTTAATCGTAGCAGTTCAATTTTTTATTGGCGGTTCACTGCAAAGCATATTGGTCTTTAGCGGCTTCATTTATGTTTTTACTTTTTTAATAACCTTTTTCGTTAGCCGTAGATTCTCCAAAAAACTTATTAACTTAACCTTTAAAGTTGAAGAAATGGCGGCTGGGGATCTCTCCCGTAAATTAAAAGTAGGTAATAAAGATGAAATCGGGCAATTGACCAACGCCTTAAATGAACTATTAAGCCGATTACAGACTGGGGTTGCTATTGATGTTTCCAAACATCGGGAGCTTAGTCAGGCCAAAACCGATTTTGTGACCCTGGCCTCACATCAGCTTCGCACTCCTCTTTCTATTATTAAATGGTATATAGATTTTTTAATAGCAGGCGATGCTGGAGAGATTAGTCCGGAACAAAAAAAATATTTAAAAGAAGTTTATAAAAGCAATGAGAGATCAATAGAGCTGGTTAATGCTCTGCTTGATGTATCCCGCATAGATTTAGGTACATTTTCCATTGAGCCTGAGCCAACTAATTTAATAGAACGGGCAGAAAGCGCTTTAATAAAATTTAGTCCGGAAATTAAAGCAAAAAATATTAAACTGGAAAAACATTTTGATGAATTACCAATAATCAATCTTGATCCTCGTTTAACTAAAATAGTTTTTGAAAATATTATTTCCAATTCAATTAAATATACTCCGATAAACGGCACTGTTAAACTTGAGATTAAAAAAACCGACCGAGATGTCCTGATTAAACTCTCGGATTCAGGCTGTGGTATTCCCAGGGAGCAGCAACCGAAAATATTCACAAAATTATTTAGAGCTGATAATGTAAAAAGGATTGAATCTCTCGGCACCGGTCTTGGTTTATATATTGCTAAAGCGGTTATTGAAAAATCAGGAGGTAAAATTTGGTTCCAGTCCCCAAGTTTAGACTTGCTTTTGGCTGAGAGACAAAAAAATATAGATCTACCGCTTGATAAAAGAAATAAGGGCACTACTTTTTTCATTACCATTCCGCTAAAGGGCATGAAAAAAAAGGCTGGAACAAAAAAATTAACTAGCCTTGAATTATAGCTAATTAATTTTTAAATATAATAATAAATATTTATTAAAAAATAATAAATTATCAGAGCTTACGTCTTAGAAGAGATAAAAGTTCTTAGGTAAATATATGAAAAAAATCAATAAAACTATTTTAATTGTAGAAGATGAAGAGCCGATGTTAATGGCCTTAAGTAATAAATTTAAACACGAAGGATTTGAAACAATCGAAGCCAGAGACGGAGAAGAAGGCCTTGATGCGGCTTTAAAACAGCATCCAGATCTATTGCTTTTGGATATTATTATGCCCAAAATGGACGGGATGACTTTAATGAAAGAAGTAAGAAAAAATAAAAAATGGGGACAGGATGTACCGATTATAATGCTTACTAATCTGAATGATCCCGAAAGTGTTTCCGAGGCAGCGAAATTTAAGGTTTTTGATTTTTTAGTAAAAACCGACTGGCGCTTAGATGATGTAGTCAAGCTGGTTAAAGAAAAGTTAAACTTGGCGTTATAATTTTTACCGACCGGCTCTATGCTTATTTGATGGCCAGGAAAAATTTTTATGCTTATTGACGGGGAAAAAATAGGTTTTAGTTTTTTAAAAATTTTTGCCATTCAGTTTGTGGCTTTAGGTTTTATAATTTTTTTATTAAGCATTTTTTAGTCAACTTCTTATGAAAATCATCCGAATTATTACCGGTAGCCTAAAAACAAATTGTTATTTATTGGCTTCAGGCAAAGAACTAACCATTATTGATCCGGGTGACGAGATAAAAAAAATATTGGCAAGATTAAAAAAAGAACAAGCAAGTCTGAAATATATCATTATTACCCACTATCATTTTGACCATACTTTTTATAGCCAAGAATTAAAAGAAATAGCCGGAGGAAAAATTCTATACCATGAGCAAGAACAAAACTTTATTGACTTCAAGGCCGATAAATTACTTAATGATGGTAACGAAATACAAATAGGAAATTCCATGCTAAAAGTTGTCCATACTCCCGGTCATACAGCCGGGAGTATTTGTTTATTGGGAAAAGATTTTATTTTTACGGGGGATACTCTTTTTAAAACTGGGTATGGACGGACGGATCTGCCCGGAGGCTCAAAGGAAGCTATGCAAAAATCTTTGGAAAGATTAAAAATAATAATTAAGCCCGGCATGACCGTTTACCCAGGGCATGGAAAAATTTTCAAAGCATAATAAAGAATATGAAAAAACATATTGACATAAAAATTTATGGCCAGGTACAGGGCGTAAATTTTCGATATTGGACACAAGTCAGAGCTAAGGAATTGAGCATTAACGGTCTAGTTAGAAACGAGCCAGACGGCACTGTTTATGTTGGAGCTGAAGGGGAAAAAAATAATTTGGATATTTTTTTAGCTTACTGCCAGCAAGGACCAAAATGGGCCGAAGTAAGCAGGACCAAACATCAATACAGCCCGCAACTCATAGGTTATAAAAATTTTATAATCCAGCACTAAACTTATATAAATACACCCTAAAAAGGGTGTATTTAAAAAGTTAATACTTTGTATTTATAGTTTTATTTCATCTTCACCATTGTTTTTAAGCACTTTGTGCAAATTTTCATCTTTTTGCCGTCAATTATTTTAGTTTGTAAGTTTATATGCTGTCTTCTAATGGTTTTAATATTAGAATGAGAACGAGTTGCATCTTTAGTAGAACTCCGTCCGCATAAGTCGCATTTTCTGGCCATATAGTTAAATAAAAAACTGTCCGGATTGACAGATATTGATAAATTATTATAGTTACAGATTTACCTTAGCAAATTTTGCGAAAAATGGCAAGGTATGTTATATTTTTAAGAGAAAATAAAAAAGTTAAGCGAGGAAACTTAAATATAAAAAGCTAACCGCAATTATTTTTGCTTGCTGTCTGCATAATCCTATGCCAACAGAAATCATAATTTTTCAAATAGTCGTTTTGATATTTTCGGCTGTAATTCATGAATATATGCATGGCTGGATGGCTGACCGGTTAGGCGATCCCACGGCAAAAAATGCCGGCCGATTGACCTTAAACCCTATACCTCATATTGACCTTTTCGGCTCCATCCTTTTGCCTGTTCTTCTGGTTGCCACTGGCGCCGGATTTGTTTTGGGCTGGGCTAAGCCGGTGCCGTTTAACCCTTATAACTTACGAGATCAAAAATACGGTTCGGCAAAAGTAGCAGTAGCTGGCCCCTTGGGTAATCTGATTACGGCTTTATTCTTCGGCCTGATTTTACGCTTCTTCCCTATTGCTTCGCCTCAACTAATTCTTCTTTTACAAATTATTGTTTTTATCAACTTACTACTGATGATTTTTAATTTAGTGCCGATTCCGCCCCTGGACGGATCAAAGGTAATTATGCCCTTCCTGCCTTATCAATGGCAGGAAAAATATATGAGTATTGAACGATACGGTATGTTTCTGGTTATACTTTTTGTAATTTTTGGTTTTTCTTTTATTATCCCAATAATTAGTTTTTTATTCAGCTTGATTGTAGGAACTTAAATTTATTAGCAATTAAAAAGCAGAGTCAATAAAAGTCTGCTTTTTTTTATTATAAAATATAATATATCGGCTGTAGTTATTTTAAGTTAGTGGATCGGATTTGACAAAAATTAAAATCTATTGTAATATTTTAAATCTAATTATTGCATTAAAACAGTGTTTTTGTACCTTGTAAAAATAAAATGAGGAGGTAATACCATGACAGAATTGGAAATATGGCTCCGCTACTTTTTAATTTGGCCCGGACTACAGCCAATAGGCAACCCAGCTGAAGCAGATGTTATTATTATTCAAGCTTTTGGCCGCAACTCAATTCCGGATTCCGAGCTTTACTCAATTGGGCAACTTCGGGAACTGAGCAATAATGACTGGCTTACTATTAATAAATTGGGGCAAGGCCCAATAAATTTTGACCCGGGAGAACCTAATGTCAGTTTGGCCCTAGAATGCCAGGATTTGGTAGACCAGTATCACTTGCCGGTTATTACCCAGTGGGAAGTGGCGGCTGCTTTTGGCCCTCGCTGGCATAAAAGGCATAGAGAGAGTATCTTCTGCGTTTGGCCGCCAACCGAGCCTCAAATACGTTTTTCCACCCGAGAGGTAATTTCCCTTACAGCTGAAGTCATGGCTAAGCATGGTTGGGAAAAACCTATTATTTTAGCTCATAAAAGACATATTGCCCGTGTATATTTGATAGCCAAAAAACTGCTCGCCATGCTTCCAACAGTAGTTGCTCAAAAAACAAAAGGTTTTGATTCTCAATCTGTCCAGATATGGACCCGTAATTGGTTCTTCTGGTTTATGTATGAAATATTAGGAAGAGGATATCATCTTTTAAAAAAATGGGTATAGAAAATACAAGACTCATAACTTAATTAATAGTTATGGGTTTTTTATTTTAAAAAATAAAAAACGACCATGATAGATCGCTTCATTTGCCATAAAAATACTACCGCCCTATGACATTAAGTCATCAACTGTAATTACCCGGCCCACACCGACGTTAAGATAATGGTCCTTAAAAGCATCATTGAACATCTGCCGCGCTTTATCACCGCTGCAATGGCAAGGCGCCACATTGGCTACGCCCAAATTCTGCAAATCAGTAATGATATTCTCTATGCCTTTTTCATCGGTGGCAAAAAGATGAAAACCGCCCATGACCAAAATTATATCTTTACTAAAAAGCTCTTTGGCTCGAGTAGCTATTTCTACTACGCCTGGATGAGCACAACCTGTAATTACAATCAAGCCCATATCCGTATCAATAACCAAGGACTGCTCTTTAGCTCCGGTACCAAGTTCGCCAGTAGTATGAACGTGGGGACAAATCTCGTCTGATTTATCTACTTCAATCAAACTGGTGCCAGTCCGCCCAACCTGCTCTTTAAAACTTTCGGGAAAACTTTTTAATAAATACACTTCCACTTCCTGGTTTTGTTCAAGAAAAGCAGACAATCCGCCAATATGGTCGCTGTGGGCATGAGATAAGATAACCGTGTTAATTTCGGCTAAGTCTTTGCCCAGTTTTTCTAAATTAGCCAAAAGCATTAAGCCGTCCGTGCCTGTATCAAATAAAATGGTCTTTTCTGTACCCTCTATTAGGCAAGCAAAACCCCAGTCGGTTTGCAAACCCTTCTGATAGGGATAATTGTCGTAAACAACTGTTATTTGCGGCGTGAAAGCTGAACTGGTAGCCACCTCAACTCTGGGCTGGATAAAAGTAGCTGGCTCTTTTTTGTTTAAAACTGGCGTAGGCATATTAATAATACGGGGAAATATAATTAAACCAATAACAATAAAGAAGCCAACGAGTATGATGGTATGAAATTTCTTCATACTCTTTTCTTAAATAATATTTTTATTTTATCTTTCAAATATGGCTCGCTTTATTAATGTTGAACAGGAGGGGTGGTACTGCCATAACAATAACAGTTACACTGACTACCGCCACAGTGTCTTTGGCTTGGATCAATTTGACAAGAACCCAAATAATGATGGGACGGTCCAGCTTCCTTTTCCGGCCACAGACAATTACCAATCTCGTAGCCTGCTTCCTGACAAGCAGATAAACATTGGCCGGAAGAAATAAAAACCGTTTCTTCCGGGACCTTATTTGGCTCATATTTTACTTTCGTTTCCCCTTGAGCTTCCCCGCCTATTGTTTCTTGAAAGGCGGTATCATTAGTCGGTACCCCTTGCCAGGCACAGGAAGTACATATAATGACCAGGCAAGAAATAAAAATAAAATGAATAATTCTCTTGCTGACTGAAAAAATATTTAATTCTTTCATGAAATTAAGCTATTATTTTTTAACTCCGGCTTTTAAAATTTATACAGATAAATTTATAAGTGATTAATGCTATTTTAACTTTTTTGTTAATTTTAGTCAAATAAAGCCCTTGACGAAAAA
>CAZXKB010000107.1:0-3861 GCA_964641285.1 uncultured Gammaproteobacteria bacterium
AACAGAGTGAGGGTTCAAGTCCCTCCCGCGGCACACTGGATTTTAAAGATAAAATAAAAGAATTACGTAATTAATTACGTAATTCTTTTATTTAACTGATATTTATTCTCTTTTTTCTAACTCCTCTGTCCTTTCCTTCACCTCCGTATTTTCCGGATTTAATTCTAAAACTTTTTTATAATACTCTAAGGCTTCTTCGTTATTCCCTGTTTCTTCCAAGGCCAAGCCCAGGCTATATAAAGCATTGGCATAGTTAGGGGAAATGCTGATTACCTGCTTAAATTTATTTATAGCTTGATCATATTTTTGCTGATTAAAATAAATCCGTCCTTGTTCATAATAAACCGTTGTATCATTATATCTACCCGTTATCTCCTCCAAAATTTTTAAAGCTTGCTCGTCCTCGCCCTGCCGGACATAAGCTTTAGCTAAAGAAAAGCCGGCTTCAGAATAATCGCTTTTTAAATCCAGCGCCTGCTTTAAAGACAATATAGCTTCTTCTGTCTGGCCATTGTTAAAATAAGCTTTGCCCAGTTCGGTGGCCAAAACCGGATTGCTTGGCTCAAGCTTATTCGCCTGGGCAAAAGCCTGGACCGCTAAGGCTTCACTGCCCCAGGAAAAAGAGCCGAGCCCGCGATAAATCATACCCAAAGTTTCATAAGCCGCCACCGAATAAGGAGTTGTTTTAATGGCTGTTTTAGACCAATCAATACTGCTATTAATATAATCCTGGATTAAAACCAAATCTTTTTCTCCTTCAGGCTTGATTAATTCAAACATAGCTTTATCTAAATAAAATTTAGCCAAGCTAATCTGGTATTTAGAGCAATAAGGATTTAAAGCCGCGGCCTTGATCAATTCCTGCTCCTGGCCTCTGTTGTTTTTAAAATATGCCTGGGCGAGCCAATATTTAATTGTATAACCGGCAAATATTATCCAGGTGGAAAAAAATACGAAAATGACCAATATCACTAAATTAAATACCAAAGAATCTTTCAACTGGCTAAATCTTAACTCTCTAAATATTGGCCGCTCCGGCTTGCTCTCCACTCCACCTAGCAAATCGCGCCAGCTAACCATGACCAAGGCGGCTATTAGCCAAAATAAAAATAATAGAACCGTATTGGCTGAATAAATAAATTGGCCTATTACTAAAGACGAGAGGGCGGCGAACAAACTAATAAGCAGCACCAGCTGGCTAAATCTGGCTTTGTCTAATTTCTTGATATTGTTAGCTAAAAAACGCCAGAAGACAATAAAGCTATAAAACAATGAAGCGATAACAAGCAAATAGCTCAATAGCCCGAAAACACCGGTTGTTACTAATAAATCCAGGACATAAGCAGCGCTTCTATTAAACCTTAGATGCCAAAATTCACTATTGTTTAACTCGGGATTTCTTAAAAAAGAAAAAGCATAGGGAAAAGCCTCGGGCCCATACCCTAAAAGCGGCCGCTCGCTTAAGGCCTGGCCGGCAATTATTAAGGAGTTGCTATAATCTAACTGTAATTTTTTAGCCAAACGGTTTTGGGATAAAGTTTTATTATCGGCTAAATAATTATTAAGTAAAAAATTAATCGCTATAAACATTAATAAAAGCGACCATCCTAAATTCCGGAATTTGAAAATCCGGCCGAACTTTTTTCCCCGGCCGTCTTTTGCCGGCTCCTCTTTGGGCAGAAAAATATAATTAATAAAACTAATAAATAATATCCCTGACAATAAGCACCACCAGGCCGGAACGAAATTGATTGAAATTAACAACAACAAAGACAACGCTAATACTATTTTAGCCAGCCAGATTGTCCATCTTTTTGAAAAAATTAAGCTAACATGCTCCTTGTTGATTAACAAGCTGAACAAAAGAACTATAATAACGGATATAAATAAGGCCGCATCTTCCAAGGAGCCAACAGCCAATTTAAAATATTCAGAAAAAATACCGCTCGGGCTGATAAATCCTAAAAATAATAATAAAATTGCCAAAACTATAAGGTCATAGCTAACTATGATTAGTTTAACAAGGCTAAAAATTTTTTCTCCTGGAAAAAAGTTAACGATAAAAAAATAAAGTAAAGCCAAGCTGATTAACCCCAGATACGGCTGGCTAATACTGCCATAATAGCCGAAAAAAGAAGAAAATCTATCTAAGCTAAAAACCGCAGCCAAACCGACTACGATTAAAAATATAATAATGGGGATATCCAAGGGGGTTCTTTTGACTCTAAATTCTTTCTGCCAAATATTTTTTATTATCCATAAAAATACGGCCAGAGGTACTATCAGCCACAGCAGATACTGCTTATTAAAATCATCAATGCCGATCAAAGAAGAAGTCCAGGGTAAAAAAAATAAAGGCAGTACAATGACCAAACCCTTAATTAAATAAATAATAATCCTATCTATTAAAATGGATAAATTGATTTTCATAAAATATAACTAGCAATTGTACCAAGTCCTTGGATTTATCAGACAAACTACTGGCCGCTGTCTTCACTTTCTTGCGCTTTCCCGTCAAATAAATCTTTGATAAATACGCTGATGGCCGTAGCTACCGGGATGGATAAAATAGCGCCGATAACACCAGCTACTTTAAAACCGATAAGCAAGACGGCGATGCTGATGATGGGATTAAGTCCGACTACTTTTTGCATCAATTTAGGTACGATTATATTATTTTCCACCAGCTGAATAATATAATAAAGAACTCCGACAAAAATAGTCAACATTAGCCCTCCCTGGGTAAAAGCCAGGAAAACAGCCGGAATAGCAGCCAGCATCGGACCCAGGTACGGTACAAATTCCGTTAAGCCGGCAATTAAAGCTAAAACCAAGGCGTATTTCACATTTAAAATAAGCAATCCAATATATGTTAAAGTAAAAATAATTAATGATAATATTAACTGTCCTCTAAGCCACAAGCCGATTTTACGCTGCATCCGATTAATCAGCTGCATAATATATACCTGATTCTTTTGCGGGGCAATTGACCAGACTATTTTTTTAATAGCGTTCTCTTCCACGACCATATAAAAAGTTATTACCAAAACTAAAAAGAAGGAAAAAATACTGCCAAAAATTATTGAGACTGTAGAGAACACTCCGCCAGCCGCACTTTGCAGATTATCAGTAACGGTGCCAAGGCTTTCCTTAATATTATCTAAAATGCCATATTTGGCCGTATATTCTTTTAAGGCGGAAAAGCCGGAAATTACTTTTTCTAAAATTCGGGGGAAGTTATCAGACAGTTCATGTACCTGCTCAACAATCGGAGGAATAATTAAATATACCACCAGACCTATAACCGCAAACATGACTAAATAAATCAATAAAATACTTACTCCTCTTGGTATCTTTCTCTTCTTCATCACATCCACCCAGGGGTCAACGGCGCTGGCCAAAATTAAAGAAATGAAAAGGATGGCTAAAATTTCCCTGACTAAATAAAGAAAATAAAATAAAACAAAAATCAAAATAATCTTAATTACGCCCCAGGCGGTAATATTAATATAAATCGGATTTTTATTTATTTCCATATATTTTAGTTAAATATAGTCTTATTTTTATTATAAAGCATATTTAAAAATTGAGCAATTAACTAAACGGCCGAAATTAACTCTAAATATAAAAAAAGCAAACCCCAAAAACAACCTTGTCAAACTGCTAAATTATGCTAAAATTAAAACACTTAAAATTCCTCTATAAAAACAATCCTGTCTGGAAATTAAATAATAAATTTTAACTAATTTCTAACTAAAAAACAAGAAATTCGCATATAACCTGTTAGCTGAAATATTCCTTTTCTTTTCCGAGCTGTCGCCCGAGTGGTAAAAAAATTTTCAAATTTCTTTTTCTTTATTT
>CAZXKB010000108.1:0-10723 GCA_964641285.1 uncultured Gammaproteobacteria bacterium
TTATTATTTAAAAAAGAGAGAAAACACAATATTAATTGGACTTTCCTGTACTGAACCTGATATTAATTGTTTTTGTACTTCATTAAATGGTGGGCCTGGTGATAAAAAAGGGCTTGATATACTTTTAACATATTTAGGTGATAATCTTGATGGTAATGTTCATTCTGATTGGGGTGGAGGCTATTTAACGCCTACTAAAGCAATCAATTTTGGTAGCTGGTATATTAATTGGTGTGCAATTGGCCAATAAAATTATGAAAAAGATATTATTTTTTTTACTATTTATATTTACTTCAGCATTTTTTTTCTTTGGCGGTGTTTATTATGATAAAACGTACTTAAATAAAACTGCCCAGAAAATAGACAAAAATAGTGAAAAAATGATATTTCAAGCCGGGTGGGACGCGGCTAAAGACAGGGTATATGCATATGGTTTGTGTGGAATATTAGAGGATAATCAGCCAAGAATGGCCCTTAGCGGCAAGATAGAAAAAAAAGACGGCAATAATATTAAATTAAAAATTATTCCCCTTGAACCATTTGCCGATCCGGATTTAGATTATCGGATTATTAGTATTGGCGAAAATACTAAAATATATAAAATGGTTGAAAAAAGCAAGGAAGAATATGATAGAGAGCTAGATGCTTTTTTATTATCCCAGGAAGAGTACACCACGGAAGAGAAAAATTATTTACTGCCCCCAAAAACCAAAAAGATTGAAGTGGAAATCGATAATCTAAAATTGGGAGACAATATTTTCGTTATTTCAGAAAAAAACATTAAAAACGAAAAAGCATTTACCGCGAAAGAGATAACCATAAACTAATGATAAACACATAAAATATAAATGCCACCGTTCTTTTGCGGTGGAGTTTTAATATTTATGGAGGCTATAAAGATAAATAATTTATCTAAAATTTATCAAATATACGCCAATTCTTCACGTCCCTTAACTTTAAGAGAAAAATTTTTTTTACACAAAAAAAATAATAATCAAAATTTTGAAGCATTAAAAAATATTAATTTGGTTATTGAAAAGGGAGAAATTTTAGGTATAATCGGCAAAAATGGAGCTGGAAAATCAACTATGCTAAAAATTTTGGCCGGCATTACTCCACCTAGTTTGGGGAGAATTGAAATTAAAGGCCGAATTTCTTCTTTGCTGGAAGTTGGCACCGGATTTCATCCTGAATTAACCGGCCGGGAAAATATTTTTCTAAACGGCTCTATTCTCGGGTTGTCGAGAAGAGAGGTGGTTTCCTGTTTTGATGAAATTGTGGAATTTTCAGGGATAGGTAAATTTCTTGATGTACCAGTAAAAAAATATTCCTCCGGCATGTATGTTAGGCTTGCTTTTTCAGTGGCGGCCCATTTACAATGCGATATATTATTGCTGGATGAGGTCTTGGCGGTTGGTGATATTGAATTTCAGAATAAATGCTTAAATAAAATTAGGGAGTTTGCATTAGATTTAGAAAAAACTATTATTTTTGTAAGTCATAGCATTAATTCAATCCAAAATATATGTAAAAAATGTTTGCTTCTTGAGAATGGTCGTATAGAAAAAATTGGTCTAACAGATAATGTTGTGGATTATTATTTGAATAGAATGGATTATCATGAAAAAATTAAAATTGAACATCGCCGGGACAGAAAAGGAACTGGGAAAATAATAATTACTGACATTAAGATTACTAATAATAGCGGTTCGGAAAATATTAAATCGGGGGACGGAATTAAATTTATTATTGGATATAAGAGTGAATTTTCAGCGGATATGAAAAATGTCAGATTTTTTTTAAAACTTTTTAATAATTTTGGTTTACCTATCGCAATCTTTGATACTACTTTAACCAAAGATTCCCCCAGAGTTTTTAAGCCAAGCGGAAAAATTGTTTGCCAAACCGATCCAGTTAACATCAGTGAGGGGCAATATTATATTGACGTGGCGGTTTTTTTTAACGGCCAGAAAGAAGACCATATTATGCAGGCCGCAACCTTGTTGGTTAATCGCGAAGACAAGCGTTTTGATTTTTCCGAGAGTTATAATGGCTCGAAATTAATGTTAATAAAACATTCTTTTTTTATAGAATAAATTTAATTATTTTTTATGAAAAAGAATTTATTTTGTCTTTCTACTTATGTTTATGGAGATTATTGCGATTACATTCCTTCGTATATTTATGCTGCACTTAAATCATATCCGGATATTTTTGTAAAAATTTTTGTTCATGACATGTTGCCGCGATATATTAATAAGATATTAGCTTATCTGAAAAAGAATTTTTCTGATAATTTTGAAATCGTAGAAAATGTTTATAAGGAAAGAATACCTCATAATTATTTACGATGGCTTCTCCCCGATTTTTTTTTCAATGAATTCGAATATGTTTTGATAAACGATATTGATATATTGATTTTAAGAGAAGAACCATCGTTATTGGATTTTCGACTGAAGCATAGCAAAAGCTTCAACCTGCCATTTAGCAACTTTTTACGTCATAAAAAACAAAATTCCCCAGGCCGTTTTAGCGGATCTCATTTTATTGTTGTTAAGCCGTACTACGAGAAGGTTCAGTCGATTATTAATAAAATATTAATCGACCCCTTGTTTGATATCAGCAGGGAAAATGTAAATTTTTTCTCACGGGGGATTAATAACTGGTCAGGAGAAAAAGTTTTATACCAAATATTGAAAAAGTCATTTGCTATTGATGAAGTTGCATATGGACAAGCAAATAATAATTTTCCGCATCATCACGGAATTCATCTTGGACTTTTTGCCTCAGGCAAGTTAAATGAAAAAAATCTTGGAATTAATAAAATTTTTTTTCAACAGACCGAACAATTAGAAAATATAATAAATAATGATCTTTTTATTTATTTAGTCAATAAATTAAAAAATCGTGAAATTAAAAAAATATTCAAGGTTTTTATTGATTATTTTAATAATATATAAGGCTAAAATAAAAGATATTTTTTCATGCTGAATTTTTTAATTAAAAAAAATAAACCAAACATATTATTGTTGGCCGATGTTCCGAATTGGGCTTATGATTTTAAGGCTAAGGCGATTTCCAAATATCTGGGCGCCTATTATAATTTTAAAATACGTTATGCCGTCAAGAAGCCGAATTTGGCAAAGGAGAAGTTTGATTTAATTTATATTTTTTTTTGGGCGGAAACATATTACAGAAATTTTAATATTCCAAAACATAAAATAGCTAAATGGATTGGCAGTCATCGTTGGCAGAATGAAAAGTGTTATGGATTTTTAACACCAAAACAGATGGCGGATAAATACCTTTATGATGTTGGTTATGTCGCGACTATTTCAAAATTGCTCCGCGACATTTTTATTCCGTACCGAAAGGTATTTTTATTACCAGATGGTTATCTAAAAGAACGTTTTTATTATAAAAGAGAAAGAAGAGGGGAATTACTAATCGGTTGGGCAGGGAATATAAAGGATAGCTGCAAAGGAGTCAAGGACATTGTTATGCCGGCATGCGATGGTAAACATAGGCTTATAGTTGCTGATGGAAAATTACCACATAAAAAAATGGTAGATTTTTATAACAAGATAGATGTATTATGCATATCCTCATTGGCCGAAGGAGCGCCGCAAACCCTGGTTGAAGGAATGGCTTCTGGCTGTTTTCCGGTTTGTACTAATGTGGGAATTGTCCCCGAGCTTGTAAAAAGCGGGAAAAATGGGTTGATAATAGAAAGAAGCGTTCAGGCGTTTGAAGATGCTTTTGTTTGGTGTGAAAAAAATATTAACCTAGTAAGAGCCGCGGGACGCTTGAATGCTGAAGTAATAGCGAAGAAAAGATCTTGGGAAATTGTGATTAAAAATTATAAAAATTTTTTTGATTATATTTTTTCAACCCCGGGCCAAGGGTAAAATATATGGATGACATTTCGATATTATCTCCTAAATTTTCAATTATAATGTGTAATTTTAATAATGGTAGGTTTATCGGGGAGGCTATTGAAAGTGTTATTGGACAATCAGAGAATGCATGGGAGTTAATTGTAGTTGACGATGGTTCTAGCGATAATTCTTTTGAAGTTATTAATTCTTTTTTGCATAACGAAAAGATCAGGTTGCATTGCCATAAAGAAAGTCTTGGATATGGAGCAGCTTCAAGGACGGGAGTGGATTTATCACGAGGAGAGATTATCGGTTTTATTGATTCGGATGATGCTTTAGCCAAAGAGGCGATTGCCATTATGTTAAAAGCACATATCAATAATCCGGAATGCGGTCTAATATATAGCACTCATTATATATGTGATGAGCATTTAAAGATAATTGATGTCGCTAAATGGGTCGGTTCCCCGGGGGCAGGAAGTACTAATTTACATGAACCAAAAGCGTCTGCCTTTAGAACTTTTAAAAGGAAATTTTATGATCTTACCAGCGGATTTAATTCGAGATTAACAAGCGCTGTTGATAAGGATATTATATATAAATTAGAAGAGGTAGCGCCGACAAAATTTATTAACAAACCATTGTATTACCGTCGTATGAACCGGAACGGCATTTCGCAGTTTGAAAATTCCCAAACCGCTTACTTGAATAGTTTAAGGGTGCAATTTAAGGCATTTTTACGGCGTAAAAAAAGAAATATTATAAATATTCGCCGTCAGGACTTGTCTTGCCGTTTGTTAACAGCTTTTCCTGATAGTATTAAAAATAAAGAACCGGATAGTTTTCGCTTTTTTCTTTGGCAAGGTTTTGTCTTATGGCCTTTTAACTTTCGTTGCCAATTACGAATGTTAAGAAAAATTTTAAGTTTTTTATGATGAAAATAACCGTTATAATTTGCACCTATAACCGGCCCCAGTTGCTTAAAAAGACTCTCCAGAGTTTGGTTTCGCAAAGCGTGGGCAAGAATTCGTTTTTTGTTCTTGTTATTGATAATGGTTATAATGATTCAGCAAGAGCAATAGTGGCAAATTATAATAATCAATTAAATATAAAATATTATTTCGAAAATAAAATCGGCTTAAGCCAGGCTCGCAATCGCGGCATTAAAGAGTCGGTAACTAACTACGTCGCCTTCATAGATGATGATTCCGTAGCTGATAAGGATTGGCTGAAAAATATCCTGAATGATTTTTTAAATATGAGGCCAGTGCCTGCTGCGGTCGGTGGCCGGATAAACGTCAAATATGAAAGCGACAAGCCGCAATGGATAAATCATAGTCTGGAGTCATTTTTAGGGCGCTTTGATTTAGGCGGGAGAAAAAAATATTTAGAAAATGATGGCTTAAGAGGCGGTAATATGGCATTTGTCCGTAAAGTTTTGTTTGAAATGGGTGGTTTTAATACTAAATTGGGCCGGGTTGGGAATAATTTATTATCCAACGATGAAGAATTAATTTTTCAAAAAATAAGAAAAAAAAATTTGCCGGTTTTCTATAATCCAAAAATTTTAGTTTGGCATAAAGCGCATAGAGAAAGGCTTAGGAAAAAATGGTTTTATCGCCGGTATTTTTGGCAGGGTGTATCTGAAATAATAATGAAAAATGAATTTAATCCGGCTAAATCTTTCTTTGAGAAATATAGAGCTATATTATATGAAACGCTGATGCTTATGAAAAATATTGCAGTTAATTTGCCAACTTCTTTTTTCACGGCTCATAATTTTTTTGAAATATCCGGAATTTTATGCTGGAGAGCTGGTAAAATCGTGACTTTGATAAGAATTTTAATATGAAAATAATTATTTTTTATCCCCTAAATCCTTACCCTCCTCAAAGTGGAACACATCGCCGGCTTTTAGCTGTTTTAAAATCTTTAAAAAAAAGTGGATTTAAAATTTATTTGTTAAGTGCAGATTTTACCAGTAAAGAAAGGAGTTGGAATAGAACAAGTATATATTGGTTAAAAAAATTTTTAGTTGAAGATGTTGTAGTGTATAAAATTTCTTTTTTTGATAGAATTTTTAATTTTTTAATTTTTCCATTTAATAAATTATGTAAACGGCCGTTAAAAATTAATTCTATTACGCATACACCGCCTGATATGTTGCGGTGGTTTGATAAACAATTTCAAATAATCCAACCACAAACAATAATAATAAACTATGTTTACTGGAGTCGTCTGGCTACCAGAAACAGGTATAAGGATGTAAAGAAGATTATTGAGATACATGATCTAGTTACCATCAATAATCAAATGATGGATAAATTAAACTCTGATTTGTTTGATAATATTCAAAAAAAATACAAAAATTCTGATTTAAGGCTGTTTGATGAAAATTATTTTTCATTATTTCGAGTGGATACTGACAATAAAGAATACAAATTATTTGATAAGTTTGATTACGTTATTTCGATTTCTTCTAAGGAAACCGAATTAATCAAAAAAAACATCAAAGAAGATAAAGTAAAGTATCTACCCATGTTTTTTCAGTCAACGGGAACAGCAAGCAACTATACAGGCCAGGCAATTTTTACAAGCGGCTTTAGCAATCCTTATAACACGCATGGTTTTTTATTTTTTGTAAATAAAGTTTTACCGCTAATACAGAAAAAGGATAAGACATTTATATTGGAGATATCCGGCAGATTGTATGGCCTTAAATCTATAGCGCTGACAATCCCGGGCATAAGATTTATCGGGACAGTCGATAATTTATATGATTATTTTAGGAATGTTGCTTTTTTTGTTTCGCCTGTTTTAGCCGGTACCGGCCAACAGATTAAAACTGTTGAAGCGATGGCATTCGGGTTGCCTGTGATTATTCACAAAAACGGTTTAAGAGGAGAGCCGATTATTCACGGTAAAAACGGGTTTATTGCCAATGATGCAAATTCCATGGCTGAATATTGCGTGGAGTTATGGCAAGATAGAAATAAATGCCGACTAATGGGCAACGCAGCCCGGAAAACAATAGAAAAAATGTTTTTAGTTAACGATTTCGACGATAAATTAAAGCATTTAATAAATAAATAAAAATGAGAGTATTAATGCCAATCAGAAATGATGCTTTTATAATGCGGGGCGGTGATATTATTCAAATGGAAAAAACCAAGTATTATCTTGAACAAATAGGGATTAGCTGTAAAATTATTGCTGAAGATGATTTTGATGGAACAAATTACGACTTAGTGCATCTGTCTAATTTAATTATCGCTGAAGACACTTTTAAAAAATTGATTAATGCGAAAAAGTTCAATAAACCAATTGTGTTTTCAAGTATATACTGGAATAAGGACGAATATATATTAAATAATCCTACTAAAAAAGCGTCATTTGTTATAAAAATAGGCGGTAAAAGATTCGCTCGCTGGATGATGAGAGGCAGGAGGTATTATGCGCGCGCCTGGCATTTACAGAGAGAAATTTTAAAATCGGTGGATATTATTTTAACTACTTCACTTAGAGAAAAGGAGTTGTTGGAAGAAGATTATAGAATTAAAATCAAGAACTATCGAGCCATACCGATAGGGGTTGAGCCGGGTTTGTTTAATAATTTGAATACAAATTTTTTAAAACGCAAGTATAATTTAGAGAAATATTTTTTATGCGTCGGCAGATTTGAAAATTTAAAGAATCAATTATGGCTAATAAAAATTTTTGGCAGCAGGAAGGAACACTTGGTTTTAGCCGGCAATAAAAATCCGAATCAAGAAGAATATTATAGTCAATGTTTAGACGAAGCAAAAAAATATAAGAATATAAATATTATTGAATATTTACCGCAAAGCGAAATATTTTCCTTGATGGCCGGCGCTATCGCGCATATTGCGCCAAGTTGGTTCGAAACATTTGGTTTAGTTAGTTTGGAAGCGGCCGCGGCAGGGACAAATGTTATTACTACGCATAATAGTCCGATAGAAGAATTTTTTGGAGATTCAGTATATTATTTTAAACCTGAAGATAAAAAAAGTTTATCGACTGCGATTAACAAGGCCATAAATTCTAATCCTGACCCGAATCTAAGTAAGGTAGTTTTGAATAATTATACCTGGGGCAATGTAGCCCGAAAGATAGTTGGAGTTTATAAAGAATTGTTAAATATATGATAAATCGTTTACCTATATCAATAGTAATACCCAATTGGAACGGAGAGAAGTTTTTAGAAGATTGTTTAGAATCTTTACGAAAGATTATAAATAAAAATTTTAGCGTCATTATCGTAGACAATGGATCAAATGATAATTCCGTAAAATTATTGAAAGAGAAATATTTAGAAGTATTATTAATTGAGAATAAACAAAATTTAGGTTTTGCGGCGGCTTGCAATCAGGGCATTAGACAGGCGTTTAAAGACGGCGCAGAATATATTTTGTTGCTCAATAATGATACCGTGATTAAGCCAGATTTTCTCGCCAAGATGGTAAAAGTAATTAAAGATGAAAAGGGGGTTGGTATCGTTGGCTGTAAAATAAATTATTTTTCAGAACCGGATAGAATTTGGTTCGCTGGTGGAAATTTTATCAGATGGCGTATGTCAGGGAAGCATCGTTATTGGGCGGAAAAAGATAAAGATAGTATATCCGGAGTCCAGGACAGCGATTTTATTACCGGCTGTTGCATGTTAATCAGGAGAGAAGTATTTGAAGATATAGGTTATTTTTTTGAACCGTATTTTTTAAGCGTTGAAGATTTAGATTTTTGTTATCAAGCAAAAAAAGCTGGCTGGAAAATTAAAGTAAATTTAGACGCAAAAATATATCATAAAGTCAGTATGTCTCGCGAAGGCGAATTTTCTTTTTCGAACGGATATTACGGAATAAGAAACCGACTATTTTTTGCGTTTAAAAGAACAAAGAATTATTTTGCCGGGCTGGTGATATTATTTATAATTGTCCCAATTAGAATAACACAATGGCCTATGCAAAGAAGGTCACAAATGTTAAAAGGTTTATTATTCGGCATAAAAGATTTTTTTATTAATAATATGGATAAAATTAAAAAATGAATTACATAATTTTATTTTTTATCTTCCTCCTTGGCCTGACTATCGGCTCCTTTTTAAATTGCCTGATTTGGCGTTTGCATAAAAACGAATCAATTTGGGGTCGTTCCTATTGCCCTAAGTGTTTAAAAAAAATTGCTTGGTATGACAATATTCCGGTTTTTAGCTTTGTTTTTCTCCTGGGCAAATGCCGGCATTGTGGGAAAAAGATTTCTTTTCAATACCCCTTAGTTGAGTTAGCTGCAGGAGTATTGTTTGTAATAGCAGCGATTAACAATTTCGGAATTGGGAGTTGGGAATTAGGAATATTATTTAATTCCGCATTCCATTTTCCGCATTCCGCATTAATCCTCGTTAGAGATTGGTTTATCATTGCCGTGATGATCATAATTTTTATTTATGATTTACGCTGGTTTTTAATTTTAGATGTTATAACTTTGCCGGCTTGCATTGTGGTATTTATTCTAAATTTATTCTTAGGTTTTAATTTGTGGAATTTGCTTATTTCTGGTATAATAGGAAGTAGTTTCTTTTTACTTCAATTTATAATTTCTCGCGGTAAGTGGATTGGCGGTGGCGATATTAGATTGGGCTTATTAATGGGACTGGCTTTGGGTTGGCCTAATATTATCGTAGGTTTATTTATAGCGTATTTTATCGGCGCTACTGCTGGCTTGGGGTTAATTTTAACCAAAAAAAAGCAGTGGGGCTCCCAGATTCCCTTAGGCGTATTTTTATCCACAGCCACGGTTATAACCTTATTTTTCGGAGAGCAAATTTTAAATTGGTATTTAAATTTTATTATTTTTTAATTAAATAATATGAGCGATTTTTTTCGTCTTAAAGCCTGGGTATTATGTTTGGGCATGATAATAATAGCTATTGCTTTTAGTTCGGTATTAGTATACCGAGATTTTTTATTAAAAGAGTTTGGGGAAGAAGTTTTTATAGCTCAAGCCGGGTCCAGTGATAATGTTTACGGCTTTGCCTGGAGTTCTAATATTGGCTGGATAAGTTTTAATTGCACTACATCTGGTGATGGATGTACGCCTAATTACGGAGTTAAAATTGATCTCGTAACCGGAAATTTTTCCGGTTTTGCCTGGAGTTCCAATGTGGGTTGGATTAGCTTTGATCGTAGCTGGACAGGCAATCCTCCGGACCCACCTTATGATGGCGGGTCAGGACCGATAGCGAAATATGACAACATTACCCATGAAGTATCCGGATGGGCAAAGATTTTGTCATTAAATGATGATGGTTGGATTAAATTAAGAAAACATACATCTGATACAGGTCCGGATTTTGGATTAAGTATAGACCCGGCAAATAGTGAATTTAACGGCTGGGCTTGGAATAAAGATGGCAATGGGACTGGTATTGGCTGGATTAGTTTTAACTGCAATGATTCCGGGGCGGGAGGTTGTACGGGCCATGATTATAAAGTAAAAGGTGATGTCAGTATTCCGCCGTTTGCTGATAATTTAAGCGCGCCTAATTGGAACGAGGCAAGCGTTGGCGGTGATGTTTGTTCAACGCATCAAGCTTTAATAGCTAAGCTAAAATGGCGGTATAATGATGATATCGCTCTTGACGGCAAGGCTTATCAAATAGTAGTAGATACTGCTGACCCTGGCACAGGAGAACCACCGGCAGCTGGACGTGATTTTGACACGGGCAAATGTCTAAAATCAGACGGGGCGCACGATGATTGTATAATAGATTTTGCCGGTAATAATGCATTTTGTTTAGATGATGGCGGTGATTGCTGGTACACGGTTTC
>CAZXKB010000109.1:0-2589 GCA_964641285.1 uncultured Gammaproteobacteria bacterium
AATACCGCATATGAAGGCGACACGTCGACGTGTCGCCTTCATATGCGGAGTGTAATTTCCGACCGGCGCCAACAATTCATCCGCAAATACGGCCAACCTCAATATGATATGCCTTTATTTAAATGGCAAAAATCCTTTTATGACCATGTCATAAGAGGCGCCAAGGATTTTCAAGCTCATTATCGTTATACTGTTTATAATGGGCTAAAACATGGCCTGCCTGATGATTGGGCTTATACCTCGCTTAATAACCACGAAGACATGATTGATTATTTTGAAATATGAATAAAACAATAGGTTTTTAATAAATTAGCCCGGCAATGACATTGCCGGGTTAACAGTTTATAATTATAATATAATAAAGATATAGCCTTTTATTTTAATAAATAAAGAAATTATATGGACAATGAGAGCAATAATTCTAAAGAAGTACAAAATCAATCCTTAAAAAAGCCGGGCCGCAACCCTATGGCTGTTTGGATTATTTTTGGTTTGATTTTTTTACTTTTAGGCATCGCCGCTTTTTATTATTTCGGCGATGAGTTCATAAGGACAGGGCCGATTTATTTATTTGTTTTAATTGCTGTTGCCGCGGCTATTGTCATTATCGGTGTGGTTTTTGCCGTTTTGTTGGCCAAAGGAAAAATTAAGCACCAAGGACCGGACTATAAGGCGCTTTTCATTATTGGCCTTACCTGGATTCCAATCGGGATTGCTTTAAAAAATCCAGCTTTTTGGATTATGGGCTTGGTTTTTATGGCAATTGGCCTGGCAAACAAGAACAAATGGAAAAACCGGCCCAGATGGCAAGATATGCCTCCAGCCGAGAAGAATTTTAAGCTGGCGGCGATATTAATTTTAGGGCTGGTTTTACTTGCTGGCTTTGCCGCTTTCTTTTTAATGGCCCGCAGATAGCTAATTTTTTAGGAGTAATAAGCAGTTTTTATTAGGAGCGATTTTTTATTTGACTTGAATAAGCAAGAATTGCTAAAATAAAATAGTAATAATTAAATTAAGACATATGAGAAAAAAAGTAGTTTTATTAGGCGAAGACGAAAAAGATATTGCGGAAATGTATAAGATCGCCTTTGATAAAGCCGGTTATGATACGGTTTTGGCCTACAACGGCAATGAGGTCATAGAAAAGGCCAAGGAGGTAACACCGGATATAATCCTTTTGGATATTAATATGCCGGAAAAAGACGGTTATCAGGTCTTAAAAGAAATATCAAAAGATATGCCGATGTATCAATTATTAAAAAGTACGCCGATTATTATGCTCACTAACTATAGCAACCCGCAGGACATTGATTACGCTATGAAAATGGGCGCTCAGGATTATTTAGTGAAAACAGAGTGGACGCCGGAGCTGATTGCCGGAAAAATAAAAAAGTATTTAGCTTAAATATAGTTTTAATTTTTTTACAGTTCCCTGCAAGCAGGGCTGTTTTTTTTCCAAAAAGAAAAACCTCCGCTTCAAAGTCTTAAGAAAAAGACTCCACGGAGGCGCGCTCATGCCGGTTTATCCCCTGGCTTTGTTTATATTCGGGAACTTTACTTGGTTGTGGTCTATTTACGTTTCAATTTACTCGGGCTGGCTATTTAGGCTTAGCCCAGATAGAGTCGGGCCGGCTCCGGCTTTGTTTTTTCCTGATTCGCGCCATCAGACAAAGCCCGGATTTAACCCCATCAGGCGTTAGCTTCAATAACCAGCTGCTAAAATGGAACAATTATATTTTAACCTATAAACGGAATTTGTCAAGAGCAAGTATCAAATTGTTGATTTAGATATTTTATTTGACTTTAATTAGGGAAAATTGGTAGGATAAGGGCAGGTAATACATAAAAATATGCCCGGGAAAGAAGATAAAAATTTTGATAATTTAATAGAATTAGCCGGGGTTATTGTTTTTATAATTTTAATATCCCTTTGGTTTAATAATCGTTCTAAATTTTATATTTATTTAGCTTTAATATTGTTTTTGGCAGCGGTAATCGTGTTTGCGGCCAAAAAAATAAGCAAAGCCAGGTTTAAAAAAGTTAACGAATGGCATACGGACAGGGAGCTAATAAACAAATTGCGCCAGATGCCTCCGGCTGAATTTGAGGATTATATCGCTGACCTCTATGATAGCTTGGGCTATAAAACCGAAGTTGTCGGCGGCTCGCATGATGGCGGGATTGATGTTATTGCCAAGAAAAATAATATTACTTATTTTATCCAGTGTAAAAAGTTTATTACTGCCAAGGTAGCCTGGCCTGATGTCCGGGATTTCTATGGCGCTTTGGCCGACCATCTTTTCGGGGCTAAGGGCATATTTATTACCACTAATGTTTTTACCCCCGAGGCCGAACAGTTTGCCCGGGATAAGCCGATAGAGCTGATTGACAGCGATGGATTAGTTGGTTTAATTAAGCTAAGTCAGGAAAATAAAAAGGCGATTGTGCAAGGGGGTTTGCTTTGTCCGAAATGCAAGGGCCGGTTGCTCGAAAGAATAGGCAAACACGGGAGTTTTTTAAGATGCGAGAATTTTCCCGTATGTATGTATACGGAAAAAATCAAGGAATAAATTTATTAATTATCAACAA
>CAZXKB010000110.1:0-3092 GCA_964641285.1 uncultured Gammaproteobacteria bacterium
AACGAATCAGATCCGATCGCTGCAATTGAATTTTATTATCTGACTGAAGGCAGTGAAGAGCCGACTTTAATTGCCAGTATCGCGCCGGTAGAAACTAAGGAGATTATCAGTACCTGGGAAAATATTCCTGCCTCCAACACTTATACCATCTATAGCCAGGCCAAAACCTGGACCAAGCAAATTATTAAAAGCAATGAAACAAGTATTGTGGTTAATAATATAGAAAAGGACGAAGAAACGGAAGAAGAATAAAAATAGATTTTAATAAAAATAAAAAACCACCGGTTATTTCTGGTGGTTTTTTGCTTTATAAAATTCCTACAGCCAAAGAAAATGATAGCAGTATTTCTTTGAGTAAATTTGATGTTGCTGGAATTTAAAGATTCATTGGCGGTGAAGACAGTTGTTGGGGTTTTACAAAAACAACCTCTGGTATGGCGACTATACCTTCCGGACTATCCGCAGAAAAGTCTGAGTATGCAATTCTGCTACTGTCGTATGCTCCAGGGAATTTAATTTTGCCATCTTTGGTTTTAACCAATGCCACAAATTCCCCGTCCTTAAATGCTTCTTTCATTTTATTAAATTCATCAGACATATCCCTGTCTCCTTTTTAATTTAATGTTCAAAAAATAATTTAATTTAGCTCGTGAACCAGATACCCCGTGTTATATGATGTAAATTTTTTATTTTAAAAATTTGTTAATAAATTTTATTTTATGTTATAATTATAAAATAATTTGATTTTTTATTTATTATTAGCAAATATATTTTTATTGTAATTTTAATATATTTATGCTATATTATTAATGTCTATTAGTTTTAGTCATAGAACTGATAGGGTATTACATCTTAGGGCAACCCTCCTCGCGGAGGGTTGTTTTTATTTTGGTCTTCTTTTTAACTCTCTACTCCATATATTATCAGTTGTTTCATCTATTGTTAGTACGTCACAATAACCATCAGCGCTTGTTCGTAATTCCTCGGAGACATTATTTTTTGAGGAAAAAACATAAATTTTTTTATCAGCCCTCCTAAGATATTTTATTAAAGCCAAAAAATCAGAATCTCCGGAAAAGAATATTGCAGTACTGTATTTATTTTTATAATGCATTGCGTCTATGGTTATCTCAACGTCCATATCACCTTTTTCTTTTATACTTTCGCCTAGATCGTCATGAACTATTTTTATTCTTTTCAATTCTTTTTTCCGCACCGTAAAATTTAAGCCCTTTTTAAGAAAGGTAAAAAATTTATGTTTGTTATCCAAACTATAATCCCTGGTTCCGTCAGCGGGATAAGCTGCATAATAAAAAACTTTTAAAGTTTTAGGGTTGAATTTTTTCTGTATGTATTTAACAAGTTTAGGGTAATCAAAAAATTTACCTTTTGACTTTTGGGCTGCCCATAAATTTGAAGAATCAATAAAAACGTATAAATCCTTAGTCCGTTTTACTTCATTGTTTAAAAGTTTTTTATAAAATGACATATTCAATTAAAATAAAAAATCAAATTATTCTTTACTATAAAACTTATTAATAAATATTAATAAAAAATTTATTTCATATAACGTTTCTGGCTATGCGATGTTGCGACCGTGGGGAGCAATATGGGAGAGGGCTTTCAGGGAAAGCCCGAACCGCATAGCCAGTGTTATATGATGTACATGTTTTCCTTTAATTTACGATAATAAATTGCTCTAAAAAAAATCCGATTTTGTTTTTCCGTTTTGGGTGGTGGGCAGAGGGGAATTAAAGGGGTGAATGCCCGCCACCCAAAACACCTTGTTTTAATCTAAATCAACTTTGTCTTTTTTATCAAAATTGTTCAGAAATAAATCAATCGTTTCTTTATTGCTGCTATATTCTGGAGAATTTTGCGTTTTTATTTCTTCAAGCTTTGTTTTTACGCGGTCCAAGTTAAGAAAATCGGCCAAGCTTTTGTAGTTAAACTTCTTTACAATTTTTACTCCATAGTCTCCAATTGTTTGGCTCCTACTTTCCGAGATGAATTTCTCAACAAATGACACTAATTTTTGATTGTCGTTTTCTATTTCTTTTATAAATTTTTTCCAATTTTCTTCGTTATCCCATTCTTTCCATCGATACAAAATATAAAGTAGATTTTTATGTTTTAGCAAATCGTTAATATCTGTTCTATTTATTTTTTCAAGACATAACTTTTGCAAGTCTTCAATTTTATCTTCTGGCACGATTAGTTTATCGGCATCCTTCTCCTCTCCATCTCTTGGTGATTCTAAAGAGATTTTTTGGACAGGACCAAACAGACCTTTTGAAGACGGAATAGCCTCTTTTAACACTTCAAAATTTTTATTTTTGTCTGTTTCTCTTTTAAGCAGTTGATAAATAATCCTCATTAAGTCCATATCAATACCAAAATCCCACATACCAACCTTTTCTTCAGGTAAATCATCAGAAATATTGAAAAGCGCTTTAACAACATTTTTAGCATCCTCTTGTGAAATGCGGTCTTGGTTGTCTGTGAAATCTTGTATTCTTTGTAAAACTTTCCTGATTTTTTTCTTCTCTATATACTCTCTAAGTATTTGCTCAAAGTCTTCTGCTGAATCGGCTTTATTCAAAATTTCTTCAATTTCAAATTGGCTCAATTCATCTTCGTCTCCACCAGGTATCAATGTAAAGTAGCTATCAAAATTATTTGTGGCGCATATCCTTAAATCGTTACTCCAGCTTGATTGCCACTTGTGCCCGTGCGTCGAATAACCATATTGAAATATACCGTCAACTTGAGGAAATAATCTTTTCAGTAACTCAAGAACAAATTCTTTTGTTTCGATGGGTAACTCGTTTAATGCTTTTTCAATTTCTTCCTTTCTTGGATTATTATCACTTGCACCTCGATCATTTCTATCCGTTGAAGTAAACAGCGAATTTTTATCACGCATGAACGAATAAAAATCTGGTGCAAAAACTCTAATTGCTTCAATTGCAATAAAATCAATTGGATTCACTTCCATTACATTTCCTTGGTACATTTGTGAAATGTTGAATTCAAGACTGCTGGCAAATCTTTTGACGTCCCTTATGTTTTTGAAAAAATCTTTAAATCCC
>CAZXKB010000111.1:0-9868 GCA_964641285.1 uncultured Gammaproteobacteria bacterium
TTGGTCAGACCCCAGGTCAACCTGGCCAATAATAGCCTTATCCCCCAAATCATTGGCTATTTCTTCAATAATCGGGCCTTGAATTTTGCAGGGAGCACACCATTCTGCAAAAAAATCTACTAACACCGGCTTTCCTTTTGATGCTTCAATCACCTCTTGGGCAAAATTAGCATCAGTAAAATGCTTTACCATAGAGCTATCTTTTAATTGTTAATTTTTATATTAACCATTATATCATACTACTCTTATTATTTCTAATATAGTCAATAAAAACTTCTTTTTTTGTAGTCAATCTCTTGATTCGCATGGGCTGCATTCATCCTTTTTATATTCGCATGTGCGGTATTTGTAGCGCCGCTTTTTATCACGGCTTTTGCCGCTAGACAAAATAACGTAAACTTGCCTAAAATCATTGTTTTAATCTACAATAAAAATAGAACTACTTTATAATAATATGAAAACAATTCTCTACAAACTGCCTCTTGGCCAAAAAGCCAAAATTGAAAAAATTAATACTTCTAGAAATATCAAAGAAAGACTGCACACTTTTGGGCTTATTAAAAATGTCATTATCACTCCAATTAAAACCACCCCTCTGGGCTGCCCCAGGATATACCAATGTCTAAACACTGCCATTGCCCTTAGGGGAAAAATTGCCAAACAAATTGAAGTGGAAACATTATGAAAAATAGTATGCCAATCACTGTCGGTCTTATTGGCAATCCCAATACCGGCAAAACCTCCCTTTTAAACGCCCTAACCGGGCTAAATTTACATGTGGGCAACTGGCCGGGAAAAACCGTAGAAAAAAAACAAGGCACTATTAATTGGCAAGGCCAACAAATTACCATTGTTGACCTGCCTGGCACTTACAGCATTGTCCCCTATAGTGAAGAAGAAAAAATTGCCCATGACTTTATTTTAGACACAAACCCGGATGTGATTATCCAGATTATTGACGTTAATGCCCTGGAACGAAACCTGCTTATGACCTTTGAACTCCTGGCTATGCGAAAAAATCTTGTCTTGGCTTTTAATTTCAACAAAGAAGCTGAACAACGAGGCCTTAATATTAATGTAGAAAAAATTAAGGAAGTACTCCAGGTCCCCATAATACAAATTGAAGCTAACACCGGGGAAAACAAGGAAAAACTGCTTCAACAGGTTTTAACCGCTTTTCGGGAAAAACTTAAGACCCCAAACTATCTTCCTCAACTCTTAAAAACAAATCTAGAAATAAGCCATAGCCAAGCTATGAATTTTATTAAAGAAAAAATCCATCCTTTTTATTCAACTAAACAGCAAAAAAACCAAACTAAAAAAATTGACAACTGGTTACTGAACAAATACCTGGCTTTTCCTTTTTTTGTCCTGATTATTTATTTGATGTTTAAGGCTACTTTTACTATTTCGGCTCCCTTAATTAGCATCATTGACAATTTCTTTAGCTGGCTGGGCAAATTAGTGGCAGTGCTTGGACCGCCGGCCTGGCTAACCTCGTTTTTAACTGAAGGTCTAATCGGCGGGGTTGGTTCTGTCTTAGCCTTCATTCCTCTAATATTTATTCTCTTTTTAATTATTGCTTTGTTGGAAGATTCTGGCTATTTAACAAGGGCCGTAGTGCTGGTGGACCGACTTTTCCATAAATTCGGCATTACTGGCCGTACGTTCATTCCTATGATTTTAGGCTTTGGCTGCAACGTGCCGGCTATTATGGCCACCAGAACCATCCGTAATAAAAAAGAGCGGCATATTGCTATTTTTATCAATTCTTTTATGTCATGCGGCGCCCGCCTGCCTGTCTATGTTCTTTTTACCGGCATCTTTTTCCCTAAAAATGCTACTCTGGTTATAATGCTCCTTTATTTCGCCGGCGTAGCCGTAGCTTTTATCCTGAGCGTTATTCTTTCCCGCCTGATAAAAAGCACGGAAGAAAATGCCCTGATTATCGAACTACCGCCTTATCGCTGGCCCACTCCCCGTAATATAGTTAAACATGCCTGGCACCAAACTGGCCTTTTTATAAAAAAAGCCGGCACTATAATCCTAGGTGCTGTTATTGTCATCTGGCTTTTAGCCAGTCTTCCTTTTGGCGTTGCCTACGGTTCCGACCAAAGTATTTTAGGTAAAATCGGGCAAATCATTACTCCGATTTTTGCTCCGCTCGGCTTTGCTCATTGGACCTTTGCCATCGCCCTTATCTTCGGCCTGGTAGCTAAAGAAATTATTATCGGCACTCTGGGTACATTATACGGTGTATCCGAAGAAGGACTAACGACTATTATCCCCAATTATATTACCCCTTTAGGCGCGTTTTCTTTTTTAATTTTTGTTCTGCTTTATATCCCCTGCCTGGCCACGGTGGCGGTAATCAAAAAAGAAACCGGCAGCTGGAAATTTACCACCGCGCACGCCTTAACCACTGTTATTATCGCCTGGCTGGCCGCTTTTATTGTTTACCGGCTTGGCCTGGTTTTGGGATTTAGCTAAACAATAAATCATTCTTATTTATATACTCAAAAACAAAAAGCCCATCTTCAGACGGTCTTGTTCTTATTATATAGTTTATATGTCCCCATTGTTATTATCAATATCAGCAAATCGCTTTGAATCATTATTGGTAATCAAGCCAAGAGATTCCAGCCGACCAAATATCCAGCCGATCCACCGGCCGGCTTTAGCCGACTGGCTTTTAGGCATTTTTTCCAACTGGCTAAACATCCATAAACAATGCGCCGGTATATCCCTAACATCTCTTTTGGGTTCAGCCTCTGGAAACCTGCCTTTAATCAAAATACGAAGTCTCTTGATACTATAAGGATAATAAATCATATTCCCCTCCTTTTTTTATTTTACCAATATAGCTTTGTTATTTATAGCATAAAACTCTACATTTATCAACAAAATAGAAGAATTACGCAATTTCAGCCAGGAACTGGTCAGCCTTATCTAATATATTTAGAAGCTGAAATCACATAATTTTAATGAACAATTTTCAACAAATATACGTATTACTAAATAGATAATGTATAATTTTAAAAAAATGTTAATTTGTGCTATAATTTAACATATAATTAAAATTAAATAAATCATATGACCAAGAAAATAATCTTTACATCTCTGGCTTTTATTTTCGTATTATCAGTCGCTTTCTTCGGGATCCGGGCACAGGCCTCCAGTAATTATAGCGGCCAAATCGTTAAAATGGAGGGTTTAACTTCCCTTTACTATGTAGCTTCTGACGGGAAACGTTATGTGTTTCCTAATGAAAAAATTTATAAATCCTGGTTTACCGATTTTAATGATGTTGTTGCTCTGGGATCCGATGAATTAATGTCTATTTCTTTGGGCGGCAACGTTCTTTATCGCCCCGGTGTATTGCTTATAAAAATTACGACCGACCCCAAAGTTTACGCCGTGGCCGAGGGTGGGATTCTACGCTGGGTCAAAACCGAAGCCATTGCCCAGGCGCTTTACGGGGACGACTGGAATAAACTGATTGACGATGTTCCAGATTCCTTTTTTACCAACTATCAGATCGGTAATGATATTGACGATGAATCGGAGTATGACCCTGAAGGCGAGGCCGACAGTATAGACACGATAGACGCTAATCACGGCCTCTCTACCGCTAACGCTATGCAGGCCCGCACGAGGATTTGCCGAATGATCGGCAGTAGCCGCGATTGCCAGGCTGGAAAAGACAGCAATGATGACGAAGAAGAAATTTCTGACGATGATAATGCGCCCTATATCACGAACATGAGCGTCAGTAACGGCGGCGAGAAAGGCTATATTGATACGGGAGATAAAATCACCATTACCTTTAACGAGGCTCTTGATCCCCATTCAATAAACTCGGAGCTTGAAGCCGGCAACTACTACCTCAGCCTTGAATATGACATCACCGGCGCCATAAATGTTGATACGGACGGAATCGTAACGATTGAAAATATCGCCCTTTTTGAACTGGGAAAAGTTGAGGATGAAGGGCAATTTGCCGTAAAAATAGAACTAAGCTCCAGCGCCAGAGTATTAGGCCTGACCATTGTGGCCGGCACTGAAGTTGAAATTGAAGACGAGGATTTTGACGATGCCGAGCAAGTCGGCGGCACCGTAAAAGACAAGGCCGGAAACAGGATGGAAGACGATGACGATATTAGCACTCCCAGCGGGACCTTCGGCGGCGAGAACGTTAATGATGGCATTGAACCTTTTATCTCTGCCATTAAAGTATACAACGGCGGTGAGGAGGGCTACATTGACGAGGGTGATGAAATAACCATCACCTTTTCGGAGGATATTGACCCCGAGTCAATCCATAATGATCTGGACGAAGGCGGCAGCGTTGATGATGTCGGCAAAAATGAAACCGGTGGCGTGACGGTTGACGATAACGGTTTTCTGACGATTACCGACATCGCCCGTTTTTACGTGGGCGAAGTGGATGATGACGGTGAATTTGAAGTAACACTTTCGCTTGATTCCGATGGTGAAAAATTAACTATTACCCTGGCGGAAGGCGACAAAATTGAAGTTGACGACGAGGACTTAGACGATGCCGAACAGATCGGCGGCGTGGTTGAAGACAAGGACGGCAACGAAATGGAAGACGATCCTCAAATCAGCGATCCCACCGGATCATTCGTGGAAGACACTGCGGAAGGCGATATTTACATAAGTAAAATTAAGGCCTATGATTACGGCTACCCCGGCTATATTGACATAGACGACCGTTTGGTAATTACTTTTAACGAAGAAATTGACGGAGAAACCATTAATAATAACTTAAACGCAGGAGATACGGTAACCGACATTGAATCGGGCGAGGTTGGCGGCATCTATATCAACAGCAACGGACTCCTGACGGTTACCGATATCCTTTCTTTTGATATCGGAGATGTGGAAGAAGCGCGGAATTTTGACGTGGAACTGTCCTTAAGCTCCAGCGGCAAAGTTCTGACCATTACCATTGCGGACGGAGAGGAAGTCGAAATTAACCGCGAGGATTTTGACAATACTACCCAGCTTGGAGGCACGATTGAAGATACCAACGATAATGTAATGGATACTTTATATAATATTGACGATCCGGAAGGCACTTTTGGCGGAGACTCAGGCGACACTCCTCCCTATATCAGCAGCATTGAAGTGGAAAACGGTGACGATGAGGACGCCATTGATGTTCATGATAAAATTATCATTACCTTTAATGAAGCCATTAATCCCGAATCAATAGACAATAATCTGGAAGCGGGCGATAACGTCAAGGATGTTGACGATGACGACACCGGGGGGGTAGTCGTTGATAACGATGGCACCTTAACCGTTACCGATATTACCAGATTCTACGTGGGGGACGTTGAGGATAACGGTGAATTTAGAGTAAAGGTCGCCCTAAACTCAAGCGGCAATGTCCTGACCATTACCTTGACCACTGGTGACGATATTGATGTTGATGACCAGGATCTGGATGAAGCCGAACAGATCGGCGGCACGGTTGAGGACGAAGATGGTGACAAAATGGAAGATGACCCGCGCATAGACGACCCGGAAGGATCTTTTTAAAGCATATTTAAATATATAATAGAAACCACCAGCTCTAACGCTGGTGGTTTCTGTCTTGCCCGCTATCGCGGGCTTTTCGTTTCTTCGCCAAACAGGGTTGACGGGTCTATTTTGTTTTTGTCTTGATTTTTGATGTAATTCCTTATTTGGTGTTCATTGATGCCAATGGTTGAGACGAAATAACCGCGGCACCACAATGTGCCCTTGGGCAGTTTTTTGGTCTTTTTCTCTATCCAGCTTGATGATTTTCCTTTCAGGATCTGCACGGGACAGGAAACCGAATATTAGGGAGGAATGATGATATACAAATGCACGTGCTCATCACCGACATGCCGTTGCAGAGAAATATATCCTTTCCTTTGCATATCACTTTGAATATCCTTTTCATTTCTGCTTTAATATAATCATCGAACAGTTTACCGCGATATTTCGTTAACCACACCAAAATGATAATGGCAAACGTAAGTACAATTTTCCAAATTGTACAAACGATAATTTTTTGCCATTACAAAAACACCTCCCTTCTAGACCCAGGGAGGTGGTTTTATTATACGCTAAAGGGCTACGCCTTAAAACGCACACGCCAGCTAGAAACTGGCGGTTTATGGATTAATATAAAGTCGATCAAAAATTTGTTGACATCAAGGATCATCCCGTCTTGAAATCGACCAAAAGGATTCCGTCTTGCGCCGCATCGAATAATCTGCGGCAGCGCGTTTCGGATGATTTAAACTTTTCTTCTTCGGTTATTTTCTTGTTCATATTTTTTATCAAAACGAGAATGGAGACGTAAATTTAATTATGCTTATCCAAATATGAATTGATCTTTTTAATCAAGTTCGCCATGCTCCAGTTGGTCTTGATCAGATAATCAACGGCTCCCAGCTTGCGGCCTTTTTTGATGTCCTCTTCCTGCCCGAGGTTGGAAACGATGATCACCGGGATGTCTTTCGTTTTTTCATCCTCCTTTATCCGCCGCAATACCTCGAATCCGTCTATGCGGGAAATAATGATATCGAGCAGAATCATGTCCGGACATTTTTCCCGCTTCAGCCACTTTAGAGCCATGGCGCCGTCATCAGCCACGGCTACGCTGAAACCGGCCCGTTCCAGGCCGTGCCGATACGCTTTGGTAATGCATGGGTCGTCTTCGACCAACAGGATCCGCTTCCCTTTATGATTGGTTTTTGTCTGCATACACGAATTTCCCCCGCTAAAATAGAGGGAATATTATAAACATACCACAAAAGAGATAGGAAAACTAATTACGGTTTACCCGCTTCGCGCGAAATGGGCGTTTCCGTTCGTATCAGGATATTTTACAGCCCCAGCTTCGCTTTAACCTTCTTCATCACGTCATCCAGGTTCCAATCGGATTTGATCAGATAGTCGGATTTACTTACACCTATGGCCTCGCCAATGTGCTTCATGTCGTCTAAATTGGTCAGGAATATAATCGGCAAATTTGTGCCGGCTTTTTTCAGTTCCCTGGCCATGGTGATGCCGTCCATCTTAGGCATACGAATATCTAAGAGAATCAGGTCGGGCTCTTCTTTTTTTACCGCGATCAGACCCTCTTCGCCGTCTCGAGCAGTAACCACGGAGAATCCTTCACCCGTAAATCTTTCCTGCAGAGCCGAGAGCAGGCTGTTGTCGTCTTCGGCAATTAAAATTTTTTTATTTTGTTCGGCCATAATAGTTATTGACAATTTTTTGACCGGGACAATTTTTTGACCCCCTAAGAGGCAGAGCGACCCAGAATGTCGTCCCCTTGCCCTTTTTGCTTTGGAACCAAATTTTGCCCTCTAAGGCCTCGACCATTGCCTTGGTGATAAAAAGTTCCAGTCCGGTTCCCTGCGGACTTTCCCTGGTCGCGTTATCTCCTCTAAAAAATTTCTTGAAAACCTGGCGTTGTTGTTTAGCGGGGATGCCGATCCCCGTGTCCCTGATTCTGACAACAATCTCGTTGCCTTTTTTCTCCGCCGTACAGATGATTTTGCCCCTGGGCGGCGTGTATACGACGGCATTGCCGAAAAGATTGCGAAAAATCATCCTGACCAATTCGGAGTCGGTGGAAATTTTCGGCAATCCTGCCGGTATCTCGACAACTACCTCGTGTTTTTTTTCCAGGTAAAAAGGCACTTGCTCATTGGTAACTTCTTCAAGCAGCGCTCCGACATCGGCCGGCTTGGGATTAACGGCTAAAATACCCGCTTCAATCCGGGAAACATTCAGTAAATTCCTCACCAGGTCGATCATACGCTCGTTCCCATGATAAATTTCTTTCACATATTTTTTTTGTTTCGGGGTTAACTCCCCGGCCCTTTTTTTCAAAAGCATATCCGCATACCATTTCATGGAAGTAAGCGGAGTGCGCAGCTGATGAGAGGCCAGGGAAACGAATTCGCTCTTCAGTTTGTCGATCTCCTTTTGTTGTTCTAACGCTATTCTGGCCTCTTCAACCATTTTATCCGCGATAACCGCCTTTCTTTGCGTCTCCCTCAAGGCCGTAATGTCTTCCATGACAAGGAGGATCATGGGGGTGAAAATAAATCTGGGGAGCCCTGCTTGTTCGTAAACTTGCCGGCCATTGAGCAACATTATTTTACTCCCGATTTTGGGAAAATTATATTCGACTTCAAAATTTTTGAAATAGTTTTTCAGCGGCAAAATTTCTTCTAAAAGTTTTTTTAATTCGGCAATATCCCATTGGCCCTGTCCTAAATTATAAATCAGTTGATTTTCCGTTTGTTGCGGCGTAACCCGGAAAAATCGATAGAAATGTTTATTGGCCAAGATAACCCGCAATTTGGGGTTAAGGATCAAAAAGGGGTTTGGCGTCGTATCGATAACGCTTTTAACGAAAATCCAGGCGGTCATCTCCAGCCGCTTTCCTATTGCGGTCATGGATAATCCCTTTGTTGCTTTTTTTACGCTTTTTTTATCTTTCATAATACAACTTAAGCATACCACGAAGGAGATAAAGAAAAAGCAAAATAATTATAAAGAAAAAATAAAGTTTTGATAAAAAAGACCGTATATTAACGACAACAGGCGGTCTCTTTTATACAAATTAAAATTATGCGAATTAACTGTATTACGGTTTATTCTGATAAACCGCCATAACCTGCTCCAGCCTGATTTCCATGATCTCTCCCCTTCTCCATCCGGACTCAAAAGAAATTTCGTGGCCTTATATACAACCCGCAGGTATGCCTACCGTGCCGAAGTTTCAGCGTAGGTTAGCGGATCGCTTTGCACAATTTTTATGAAGCACGGGATGAGGGAATCAAGGGGGCGGAAGCCCCGTCTCTCCAAATTCCTAAACGTAAAATTTAATTATATTATTAATTGTTAATCTAATTAGTTATGCTAATTTTCGTATTCCTCAAGGGAATTCTCCTTGCTTCAACCCGTGCAAAATAAAATCTGGCCTAAAAGCCAGATTTTATTTTTTGCACGGGTTATATAAAAAAATTAGAAATGAATTTAAAAAGGAATTCGGTTAGTTTTTCGGTCGGAGGGGGGGGCGACCGAAAAAACTCTCTCCAAAACAGGCCCGTCTTTCAGTAAAAACTGCCAAAGAACCTGGCCGAACGAAGTTCGGCGAAATGTTGGCTTCGCTTGAAGCGGGCGAAGCCGATGGAATCATTGCCTGGCATCCGGATCGCCTGGCTCGGAACCCGATAGACGGGGGCAAGATCGTCTATCTGGTGGACACGGGAAAAATAAAATCCCTCAAGTTCCCGACTTTTTGGTTTGATAACACTCCCCAAGGCAAGTTTATGTTGAACATCGCCTTTGGTCAGTCCAAATATTTTATCGACAACCTGTCCGAAAACGTGAAACGAGGACACAGGCAAAAACTAAGAAACGGGGTTTATCCGGGTGAGCCACCCACCGGTTACCTAAACGATATGCGCAGTCACACCATTGTTCTGGACAAGCCGAAAGATAAATTGATGCGAAAAATATTTGAACTCTACTCGAGCGGTGAATACACGCTTGAACATTTGCGCCAGGTGTCGGATGAAATTGGTCTCACCAGCAATCGCGGTAAGCCAATGAAGATTAGTATTATTCACCGCTCGTTATCAAACCCGTTTTACTACGGCATGTTCCGCTTCAAAGGCGAACTTTATCAGGGAACTCACGAGCCAATTATTACGAAGAGTCTTTTTGATCGCGTCCAGGTCGTGCTGGCCAAGCGAGGTCGCAACTACAAAAAGAAATACAAGCATGATTTTCCATTCACCGGTTTTATGAAGTGCGCCAATTGCGGTTGCTCTATCACTGCTGA
>CAZXKB010000112.1:0-4260 GCA_964641285.1 uncultured Gammaproteobacteria bacterium
AAAGGGGGTTATGCTCAGAATTTTTTAATTCCGCAAGGTTTAGCCGATGTATTAACTAAGCATACTTTAGGGGCGTTGGAAACACAAAGGCAGAAAAAAGAAAGAGATATAAAATTTGAAGTTAAAAGTAAGAAGCTGGAAGCAAAGAAAATTAACGGCCAAAGTTTTATAATTCAGGCAAAAGCAGATGGTAAGGGGACCTTGTATGCCAAGTTTGACGCCAAGGCTGTTGTTAATGAATTAGTAAAACAAGGGCATAAAGTTGAAGTTAACGAAATTGTTTTAGATAAAGCTATTAAAAAAATAGGGGAGCATGAAATTGAATTAAAGTTAGGCGGGGAAAAAGCGAAAATTAAGATTATAATTAATAGTAATAATGATACAGAAGAAAAAAACAAAGAAAGTAATAAGTAAGGCAAAGAAAAAACGGTCTACAAAATATATTTTTGTTGTTGGCGGAGTGATGTCTGGCGTAGGTAAGGGCGTGGCTTGTGCTTCCATTGGCCGAATTTTACTTTCCCAGGGTTATAATATAAGCGCTATAAAAATTGACCCTTATATTAATATCGATGCCGGTACTATGAATCCGATTGAACATGGGGAAGTTTTTGTTACGGAAGACGGGGATGAAACCGATCAGGATATTGGTAATTATGAAAGATTTTTAAATAAAAATATTTACCGGGAAAATTATTTGACTACAGGGCGGGTTTATCAGAGCGTAATTCAAAAAGAGCGCAACCTGGAGTATGGCGGTCGGTGCGTGGAAGTGGTACCTCATATCCCCAATGAAGTAATTGCCAGAATAAAGAAAGCGGTTCATAAAAGTAAAGCTGAAATAATGATTATAGAAATTGGCGGTACCGTTGGTGAATACCAGAATCTACTTTTTTTAGAAGCCGCTCGAATGATGCACCTGTCTGAGCCAGACAATGTAGTATTTATTATGGTTTCCTATTTGCCTATACCGGCGAAAATTGGAGAAATGAAAACTAAGCCGACTCAGCATGCGGTTAGAAATTTGAATTCAGCCGGTATTCAGCCCGATTTTATTATTGCCCGTTCCAGGTCTAGTATTGACGAGCCAAGAAGAAAAAAGATTGCCATAAATTGCAATATAAACCCCCAGGACGTGATTAGTGCTCCGGATATTGAATCTATTTATGATATACCCATTAATTTTGAGAAAGACCAGCTGGGAGCAAGGATTTTGGCCAAGTTTAATTTAAAAAGCATTGAGCATAGTTTAGATGATTGGCGAGCGATGATTAGAATGGCTAAAAGAGCCAGAAAAGAAGTTAATATCGGTATTGTTGGTAAATATTTTGCGACTGGAGATTTTTGCTTGGCTGATTCTTATATTTCAGTAATTGAAGCTATCAAGCACGCCAGCATGGTCAATAAATGCAAACCAGTTTTGGGCTGGATTAATGCGGAAGAAATTGAAGAAAAAGGCTCTCGGAATTTAAAGCAGTTTGATGGTATTATTGTTCCTCAAGGCTGGGGTTCTCGAGGCAGTGAAGGTAAAATTAAGACCATTAAATATTGCCGGGAAAATAGCGTGCCTTATTTAGGGCTTTGTTACGGCATGCAGATGGCGGTTATTGAGTTCGCCAGACATGTTTGCGGGCTAAGAAAGGCCAACAGTGAAGAAATTAACCCCAAGACACCCTACCCGGTTATCCATATTATGCCAGGGCAGAAGGAACTGTTAGCTCGCAAGCAATACGGCGGTACCATTCGTTTAGGTGGTTGGCCCTGCAAAATTAAGCCTAAAACTCATCTATCTTTTGCTTATGAAAATAAATTTGGCCAGCAACGGATTATTTCCGAACGTCACCGGCATCGGTATGAATTCAATAATAAATATCGGCAGAAGATGGAAAAAACAGGGCTCACCGTATGCGGCACTTCTCCTGACGGAAAAATTGTAGAAGCGGTAGAAATTACCGAGCACCCCTTCTTTATCGGTACTCAATTCCACCCCGAATATATTTCCCGGCCGCTTGACCCCCATCCATTGTTTGTTGAGTTTGTAAACGCATGCCTGAATGTAAAAAAGAAATAATTTTTTATTAAATATTAAAAACAGCCTGCTAATTGAAGATAGTAGGCTGTTTTATTTTTTTATTTTAAGTATTTATATTAACACAATAATTTTTTAAAGTCTCAAAAGAATCGCAATATTAATATTTATTTTTGATGAATTATATTTACAATTTTGGTTACTTTCAGTTGATTATTAAATTTTTTTAATTTTTTAGTAGTAAATTTGACTACACCCGCCATAGTGGCAAAAAGAGTATCATCTTTACCTATTTTGACATTTTCGCCCGGGTGGTATTTAGTTCCGCGTTGCCTAATTAAAATAGCGCCAGCTTTGGCAAACTGTCCGTCTGATAATTTTACTCCTAAACGTTTACTTTGGGAATCGCGGCCTAAAGTTGTAGAGCCGCCCGCTTTCTTATGGGCCATAAATTTTAATTTTAGATTTTAGATTGCAGATTTTAAATTTATTTTTTTACTATTTTAATATAGCAAGAAGAAGTATTTGTGTCAAGGACAGGGCTCTGATGCTTAATTTTGAATTTGTATTTTATTAGTTGATTATGGTATAATAAACAAATAGTTAATAATTGGAAATTAGTAATTTGGGGATTCAATATATGGAGTTTTATTTAGTGTAGGCCAGTCTCCAAATCACAGATTTAAAATTCATGATATCAAATAATTCTGTCTTGCAAGCAACAAAAATTATTAGCGAAGCTGGCCGGGATATATTATTGTTTCCTCTATGGTGGTATACGCGCGGACTGTTGTTATTTATTCGTCAGTTATTGTTTTTTATGCAAAATAGAGAAAAATCCCTGGCTTTGTTAGTCTGGATTAAAAATATTCATCGGCCCATGTATGGCCAATATGATTGGCAGGGTAAGCTGATTAGCTTTTTTATGAGGTTGGTCCAGATTATATTTAGGAGCATTATTATGCTTTTTTGGCTAATTACGGCTTTAGCCGCATTACTCTTTTGGGTTGTTTTACCATTTTTTGTTATTTATGAAATTATTTTCCAATTAAATGCTTAAAAAGCAGACAACCAATGAATTTATAACTTGCCCGGTATGCGCGGGTAGCGGTAAAGGCAAATACGGCTCAGTTTGCTCTAATTGCGGTGGTATGGGGCTAGGAACTTTTACCCACGGTCGTTTTTTTTATTGGGGGCTTAAGCTGGGTCGGGCTGTCATTGAACTGGATTATTTAAGAAAAAAGCTGCATTTAGCCCTGAATTTAATATCTTATGCCATTGGCTTGATCGGTTTATTGGCTTTGGGAGTATGGGTTTATTTAGCCAGTGAACACACTGTCGAACTAGGTGCTTTCGCTTTTTGGCGGGAAAAAAATATTTTAATTTTAATTTTCTGGATAAGCATTATCGCTGATATGTTTATTATTTATCGGTTTAGCGAAGAAGAAAGGCGTTCTTTTAAAATAAGACAGTTTAAATACGAAGAAAGAAATAAAAAGGTTGATTTACCTAACAATTGGGACGAATTAAAAAAAACAAAAGTAAAATATAAAATAGATGTAGCAGGCGGATTTGACCCGCAGGCCTTGGTCGTAGTTGAAAAGGCGTATCTACTGGCTGATAAATTAGGGCATAGTTATGTTACTCCGATACATTTATTTTTTGCCAGCTTAGCCGACCAGCAAGTGGCGGCGATTTTTTCGCGTTTAAACGTAGATAGCAGAAAATTATTGGATAAACTCAAGGAGCGAATCGCTAAAATAACCAAAAGCGAAAAGAAAACTAAATTATCAAGCAGCATCAAGGAGGTTTTAATCCAGGCTTATTTAGCGGCCAGCAATTTGGGCCAGAAGAAAGCCACCGTTAAGAATTTTATTATTCCTTGTCTGGAAAAGGATAAAATTTTAGGGGAAATTTTATATGATTTTGAAGTTGAGAAAGATAAAATTTTTAATGTCATTCTTTGGTTTATAATTAATGATAAATTAATAGAGAATTACCGGATTTACAGGAAGAAAGCCCGTTTTAAGCCAGGTTCAAATATGGACAGGGCTTATACGGCTGTGGCTACTCCGGCTTTAAGCCATTTTGGCTATGACCTGACCGTAGCGGCTAAATGGGGGCGGCTGGAATACTGCGTGGCGCGGGAAGAAGAAATAGAGAAAATTTGGCAAAATTTTGAAAGCGGGAATATAGGCGTTGTTTTAGTCGGACCGACCGGGGTAGGGAAAAAT
>CAZXKB010000113.1:0-2263 GCA_964641285.1 uncultured Gammaproteobacteria bacterium
TAATCTTTCGCCTCGCCTTCCAACCACTGGAATTGTTTTGCCTTCATTCATAGTAAAAGCTTGCATTTCCCGGTCTTCTGGCAATTCATCAAGAAATTCGTTTCCCTGATCTTCTCCTAACATTCCCCCCCCCTTATCAGAATTGTTAAATTGTTAATTATTAATTTTATATTTTAAAGCCACTTTTTCTTTTCAAAAAATAAGAGCATACCCAGACAACCGGTTAACATAAAAGCAATAATAACCCAGAATCCATTTTCAGTACTGATAAAAGGCATGCCATCAGTTATGTTCATGCCAAAAATAGCGGCCAGCAATGTTAAGGGGAAGACGATTACCGAAAATATGGTTAAGGTTTTCATAATATCGCTAATGCGGTAATTTAAAAGTGATTCATTGGTGTTGTTTAAAATTTCAACAGTTTCTTTTTGGTTTTCCAGATTTTCCCAAATTCTTTTAGAATGTTCAATTAAGCCAATGTAGTATTTTTTCATTTTTTCAGCTGGAATTTGTTTTGTTTCCCAGCCCATTAATTTCTTCATTATATTTTTATGATTTTGCATGATTTTTCGGACATTAATAATATTTAGGCGCAGGGACATAATTTGAGAAACTGCTTTTTTTTGCTCTTGGGCGGAAATTAATTTCCCTACCTTGTTAATGGCGATACTGTTTTTATCGAGCAGGGTATAGCAGGATTTTATTAATTTTTCCAAGATCTCATAAAGCAAAACATAAGCGGATTCAAATTCATAGGCCAGTAAAGAGTCGCCCTCCTTTTTACATAAGTTAAAAAATTGATTAAGAGCATGTACATTATTGTTATGCATAGTGATAAGGTAATCGGTACCGACGAAAAATTCAATTTCTCCCGGGGCTATTTTGCCGTCAACAAAGACGGGAAAATGAAGAATCATAAATAAATAACCCTCTCCTTGCACAACCCTCGGTCTTTGGGCTACGGCCTTGGCCGAGGAAGCTTGTAAATGAGATAGATTAAAATTATATCTTTTACGGAGGTATTCTATTTCATCTCTGCCAGCATCGGCGATATTGGTCCAAGTCAATTTTTCTTTAGGAGTATTAGGGTTATCAATGACAACTTGTTGAATGTTTTTTGATATTTCTTGAGATTTAGGCATGGGGATTATATGAAGTAAATATAAAAATAGAAAGATGTGGATAAGATAGCTATATTATACCATAAATTAGTATTAATGGTAAATAAAACATAATTGGTGAGATGTAATTATTTATGGTATAATAAATTAAGAAGTAGATAGATACACAAAGTATAATTTATTACTCAATATGCCAGACAATACTAATTTATCAAATCTTAAAATAGAAAAAAAAGAAGAGGAATTTGCTAAACATCCAGAAGTGATAGAAGGAAAAATGGAAAAAATAGCACCCATTTTAGAAAAGGAAAAAATTATTGGGAAAGCTATTGAGCAAAAAGAAAGGGGGATATATTCTGAAAACTTGAAAGAAAAAAGAAAAGATACGGAAAGAACCGGAGGAGCAGCCCTTGTGCCAATTATTAGCGAGAAACAGAAGGAAAGAAAAAAGAAAATTGAAAAGGTATTAGCAAAAGGGCTGGAAGATGCTTATATGAGTATGACGCCGGAAAAGAAAAGAGAATTTAAAACAGTTGGCGAGCAGACTGCCGGGAAGATTAGCGAGCTATTGGAAAAAGGAAAAGTAAAAGTAAAAAAAATAATTGAATTAATCAAAAAATGGTTGGCTTTAATACCGGGAGTAAATAGATTTTTTTTAGAGCAAGAAGCTAAAATTAAAGCTGATGAAATTATGAGAATAAAAAGACAGCTACAATAATTATAATAATTTTGCATTTTGATTTTTTCATTTTGAATTATTAATCTATGTCTCCTAAAAACGTTATTATTATTTTAATTATTATCGCCATTGGCGGAATTATGTTTATCGGTTATTTATATTATAACCAACAATTAGCTATCAGCCCGGCTAATAAGCCGGATAGCTCTTTTATTAACCAGATAAATAAAGATACAGGCACTATCCCTAAGCAAGAAAAAGAATTAGAACAATTAACCCAGGAAGAAAGAAGGCAGAAAACAATTGATGCTTTAGAAAAAATGAAAAAAAACGAAGACAATGATTTAACCGATGAAGAAAAAAGTCAAATAACCATAGAGGCTTTAAAAAGAATGAAAGAAAACGAAGAAGTAAAGTAAATTTGAATAGTAATTAAATAAATTATTAAGTTAATTAAATTAAA
>CAZXKB010000114.1:0-9019 GCA_964641285.1 uncultured Gammaproteobacteria bacterium
TTATTATATTTATCAGTAAGTTGTCCAGCGATATAAAAAACAAAAATAGAAATAACCAATGATAAACTGACAATTAAGCCCATGCTTTTGGTATTAAAAAGGATGATAATAAGAAAAAGCGGCCAGATGACCCGGCCAATGATTGATTCAACGGCATAACCAGCAAAACTTAGAGCTGGGTAGTAATTTTTTTTGGCCACAATATCTTTGTATAAGCTGATAGTATCAAATTTAATTTTTTCAAATATATCCTTGGTTAAAAACAGAGGCAGAGTAGCTATCATCAATAAAGCCGAGCCAATTATATAAATAGCCGAGAAACTAAGATAAAAAATTATTAATCCGCCGATGAATGGAGCAATAACAGTCATTATTATGTTTAAAATACCAATAAGTGATAATTGTCTTCCTCTTAAGTTTTTATCTGAATTAAGAAAAAAATTTAAGTGATAGCCGAAATTATAAAGAATCATTCTCCAAGACAGGAAAATAGGCAGAATGAAAAATAAGATTGGCCAGTCTGGCAATAAAAATAGTCCGAGATAGTATAATATTAAAATAGGCGTTGAAAAAAGCATGGCGTGCTTAACGCCTATTTTAGCAACGACTTGAGCGCCCAAACCAGCAGAGATAACAAACCACAACGAAACTAGAAGAAAATAAAAAATAATTGAATGCAGAGGATAATTAAGTCGGTAAAGATATACGGGAACAAAGATTGAAATAAGGCTTTCTGCAAAGGTCATTAGAGATACAGAGATATAAAATTCATTTAATTCTTTATTTTTAAAAAAGGCAAACAGATTAAAATGGCTTGGTAATGACATAATAGAGTTGGGAATTAATAAATATAACAAAAAAAGGAAAGAGTTTATTATCCCTTTCCTTTATTGTATCAAATAGTTAAAGATAAATTAAGCCTTTCTAAAAGATAACCATATTCCACCCAAGCCCCACCAGACAGCAATTAAGCAAAGCATCCAGCCGATAATCGGTATGGAAAATATTAGCCAGCTTAAAGAAATACCGATAATCATAGCCCAAATTAAAGATTCTTTTTTCTTCCTGCCTAATTTTTTCATTAAACTACGGCCGATTAAAATGCCCACTATTATTTTACTAATAAATAAGGCAATTATCCAGACGCCAAGAAGCAGTACCGCTAAAGGTATACCGATGACGGTAATTAAAAGCAGGACAACAATAATCGGCGCTAAAAACATTACCACAATACCCCAGCCGATCGAAGGACCGATTTTATCAAGCATTTTATTAGTCAGTTTAATAATTTGCTCCCGCCATAGACTAATTAGAACTAAGCCGATAACCAATGAGGAAAATATAGAGTATAACCGTCCCCAGGCCCAGCCAATTGCCATTTTTCTTTTTAAAGGTTTTACTTTAGGCAGGTTGTGAGTTATCTCACCAGCGATAGAAGCTTCTTCGGCGATAACTCCTTCAAGCCCGGAGGTATAAGTGACATTGCCACCAATAACCGCATTCTTGGTAATAGTAAGAGGATTTTGTTCTTTAAAACCGACACCTTTCATTTTATTGCGAGTCCGTTCGTCCAGCTTAAGTTTAACATCCTTACCGATGGTACCGGCAATAATGACGTTAGCAGCGGCTCCGTGCAAATCACCGCCAATATTCCCTCTAATATCTCCGGTGGCGCCAGCTATTAGCATATCCCAGCCTACCGCAGCCTCGGTGCCAATACTTATGGTGGCGCCAAAAGCCATAACATTGCGGGCGACCGTACCATTTATATTAATGGCATTGCCGGCTGCCCGGACACTGCCATTGACCTCACCGTCAATATTGATTGATTGGGCGCCGCAGATAACGTCGCCTTCAACTTTGCCGTTAATGTTGACAGATTGGGCGCCGCAGATAACGTCGCCATTAACCGTGCCGTCAACTATAATATTGGCTCCAGCGGCGTAAAGATTGCCTTCAATCACCTCATCTTTTTCAACATAAACGGAATTTTCAGCTTTAACCGTAAAAGCTTTGGCGCTTAGCGGTAGGGCCAGAAAAAGCATGAAACAAATAAGGATTAATAGTCTTGTTTTTGTCATAAAATTGAGGTTAAATTAGTAAAATTAGTTATTTATGTTATTATGATATAATATTAACAAAATAATAAAATAATGCCAAGATTACAATTTATGCAAAAAGCGATAAGAGAATTATTAAAGCTAAAGATAAGATCGCAAAACGATTTAATGATGGCTAAAAGGAAGATAGCCAAGAAATATAACGTAAAAATATTACCGAATTCCGATATATTAAAATTTTATCAAGAAAAGATTAATAAAGGATTAATAAATCCCCAGAAATCATTGGAGAAAATTTTGCGCAAGAGAGCTGTTAGGACTTTGTCCGGCATTGCGCCGGTAGCGGTTTTAACCAAGCCTTATCCTTGCCCAGGCACTTGCGTTTATTGTCCTACGGAAAAAGGAGTGCCACAGAGCTATTTATCCAATGAGCCGGCAGTAATGCGGGCCATTCGCTGTGATTATGATCCTTATAAGCAGGTACAATTGCGACTGCGAGCCTTAGAAGCCAATGGCCACGAACCAACTAAAATAGAATTAATTGTTATTGGCGGAACTTGGTCGGTGTTACCGAAAAAATATAAATATTGGTATATTATTGAATGTTTTCGAGGAGCGAATGAATATGGGAGAAGCAAGAATTTATCACCGCAGATGCATGGCAGGGAAGCAAGAAGCAAGAAACATGGCTTAAATTCAAAGATAACGGAATTGCAAAAAAAGCTTTTTAAAGAACAGGAAAAGAATGAAAAAGCGAGGTATAAAATTGTTGGTGTAACGCTGGAAACCAGACCGGATTATATTAACGGAAAGGAATTAATGGAAATGCGGGAATTGGGCTGTACTCGGGCGGAGATTGGCGTGCAAATAATTGATGATAAGATTTTACAATTAAATAAACGCGGGCATGGGGTAGCGGAAATTGTTCAAGCCACTAAACTACTAAAAAATCATGGATTTAAAGTAACTTATCATATTATGCCGGGGTTACCTGGCTCTACGCCAATTAAAGATTTAAAGATGTTTAAGCGATTGTTTAACGATGAACGTTTTCAGCCAGACCAGATTAAATTTTATCCAACCGTGGTAACCAAGGGAAGTTTATTATATAGATGGTGGAAAACAGGCAAGTACAAGCCCTATACGGATAAGGTTTTGCAGAGTTTGATAATAAAGTGCAAACAGGTTATTCCTTATTACGTGCGAGTTATTAGGCTAATTCGTGATATTCCCGGAGAATCAATTGTAGCCGGGAATATGATTACTAATTTGCGTCAGATCATGAAGGACAGAGGAGTTAAATGCCGATGTATTCGTTGCCGGGAAGTTCGTGATAAGAAATTTAAAATTAGTAATTTAAAATTAGTAATAAGAAAATATCAAGCATCAGGCGGAGAAGAACTTTTTATCAGTTACGAAAGCAGAAACAAAAAGGAGCTTTATGGGTTTTGCCGGTTACGTTTGCCAAGCAAAGATATCAGATGTCTTCCAAGGATATCGGATGTCTTGTTGGAAGCAGCTATAATTCGCGAATTACATGTTTATGGAGAATTGGTGCCAATTGGTAGTAGAAAAAAAGTACAGCATGCCGGATTAGGCATTAAATTAATGCGAGAAGCGGAAAAAATAGCCAGAGAAAATGGCTTTAAAAAAATAGCGGTTATATCCGGAGTGGGTGTTCGTGGTTATTATAGGAAATTGGGATACAGATTAGCCGACACTTACATGACGAAAAGTATTTAGTAAAAAGTATAACTTTTTTGACAAATTAGAAAAATTTGGTAGAGTAGAGGTATAATGGAATTTAATTTTATAAAATATGAATATTAGAAATATTATTAATTTTATTTTTGAATTAAATCAATTAAAGCGTTTAACGCATAACGGTTGGAAATTGATTGGAGTTAAATATCCCGATTCTATCGCAGAACATGCTTTGCGAGCAGCACAGATTGGATATATTTTGGCGGTTATGGAAGGAAATGTGGATCCGGGAAAAGTGGTTTCCATATTAGTTATCCATGATAACGCTGAAGCAAGAATAGGCGATCAAAACAAAGTTGCTGCCAAATATTATACTAATGACAAAGCGGAGAAGACGGCTTTTATTGATCAGCTAGATAATTTAGGAAAAGAGATTAAAGGGAAATGGGAGCAATATTTCAGTGAATTCGAGAAGAGAAATACCAAGGAAGGAATTATTGCTAAAGATGCCGACTGGTTAGAGCAGGCCTTTCAAGCAAAGGAATATATAGATTCTGGATATACAGCGGCGCAAGATTGGATTAATAATGTAGAAGAAGCTGTAGAAACTGAATCAGCTAAAAAATTAATCCAAGAAATGAAGAAGGTCAAATTTACAGATTGGTGGCAGGGTTTAAAAAAGATGACTTATAAAAAATTAAAATGTTAAGATATTTATAATTATTTTATTATATTATGTTAAATTATAAAAATTTATCAGCCCAGGACCCAGAAGTGATTAAAGCTATCAAGGAAGAGATAAAAAGGCAGTCAGAGGAAATGGAGTTAATTGCCTCGGAAAATTATGTGTCCAAAGCGGTTCTGGAAGCCATGGCTACGGTGCTAACCAATAAATATAGTGAAGGCTATCCGGGCCATCGCTATTATGGCGGTAATGAGATTATTGACAACGTAGAAACTATTGCCATAGAGCGGGCAAAAAAATTATTTAAGGCCGAGCACGTTAATGTCCAGCCACTTTCCGGTTCGCCGGCAAACGCAGCCGTCTATATGGCTTTTTTAAAGCCGGAGGATAAAGTTTTAGGCTTGAAATTGGACCATGGCGGACATTTATCGCATGGGCACCCGGTTAATTTTTCCGGTATGCTATATAATTTTACCCAGTATGAAGTTAATGTTGATACTGGCCGGATTAACATGGATAAAGTGCGCGAGATTGCTTTAAGGGAAAAGCCAAAGATGATTGTGGCTGGTTATAGCGCTTATACCCGTGAAGTGGAGTGGCAAAAATTTAAGGAAATTGCCGATGAAGTTGGAGCTTATACTTTTGCTGACATTGCCCATACAGCTGGACTTATAGCCGGCGAGCAGATGGATAATCCTGTGCCGATTTTCGATGTAGTTTCCACTACCACTCATAAAACCTTACGCGGTCCGCGAGGAGCGATTATAATGTGTCAGAAAAAATTTGCCAAGCAGATTGATCGGGCGGTTTTCCCCGGCATGCAGGGCGGTCCGCACGACCATATTACGGCGGCCAAGGCCGTCGCTTTTAGGGAAGCTTTAAAGCCGGAATTTAAAGAATATGCCAAGCAGGTAATTATTAATGCCAAAGCAATGGCTCAGGAATTTATGAATAAAGGATATAAAGTGATTTCTGACGGCACTGATAATCATTTAATGGTAGTTGATATGAGTAGCAAGGGATTGACTGGCAAAGAGGCAGAAATTATTTTAGACAAGGTTGGCATTTCGGTTAGTCGTTCTACTGTTCCGAACGACCCTAATCCGCCCATGAATCCTTCAGGCGTCCGTTTTGGTACCCCGGCTATCACTACCCGTGGCATGAAAGAAGAAGAAATCAAACAGATTGTTAATTGGATTGGCGAGGCCATCAAAGAGAGAGACGATGTAAATATTTTATTCAGCATTAAAGAAGAAGTTAAGGAGATGTGCTTAAAATTTTCTATTCCCAGTATATAGCTTGTACTATTTTTGCAATCGTAATAAAATAGGCAGATAAATAAAAATAAACACTCAAACAAGGAGGTAGCCATGAAAGGTGAACGTTTAAAATATCCATTGATTGCCAGCCAGCTGTATGAGTTAAAATTAGACATTGAAGACTGGATGCCGCAGATTGTAGACAGGGTTGGTTTAGGAATTTGGTCTTTCGGTAAAATAAAAAACATCGTGAAAGAGCACTTAGAGAGATTTGATCTGTGGCTTGCGGAAATAAATGGCTTGAAACTTAAAAAGGCTGAAAGAATAGAGTTTGCTGATTATAGGAAATTTTGTGATAAGACAAAGGATATTATGCAGAATCCAAGAAAAAAGAAGTGAATGGAGGGTGGATATGAGAACATGTTTAGGTTGGCGAACCATAACAAGGCATCAAGAAATATTTTGGTGCCTTAAAAATTGTAAATAAATATTTTATATATGGTTAAACTTATTGACGGTCAAGTCCTGGCGAAAAAAATTAAAGACGAGGTGGCCAGAGAAATATTTAAATTAGGAGGCCCCAGGCCTAATCTAGCTATCATTTTAATTGGTGAACGGAAAGACTCCATACTTTACGTTGATTTAAAAGAAAAAGAAGCCAAGAAGGTAGGAATAGATACCCATTTTTATAAATGTCTCGCAAATATTGACGAACAGGAAGTTATGGACATGGTTGATTATTTAAATAAAGACGATTCTATTGACGCCATCTTAGTACAACTTCCTTTGCCCGAGGGCTTTAATACCGATGGCATTATAATGGCGATTAGTCCCTATAAAGACGTGGACCGTTTTCATCCGGATAATTTGAAAATTTTATTTAAAAATTGCCAACACCAGCATGTTATCCCGCCGTTGCTTAAGGTCGTATTAGAGATATTGGCCAGCATTAATTGTCAGTTAAAAAATAAGCGAGTTTGTGTGATATATAATTCTGAAATTTTTGGCAGAAGTTTAGCTAAAGTGTTAGGGTGTCAAGATGCTAGAGTGAATATTGTGCATGCTGACGATAATAGTTTAACAGAAAAAACAAAACAAGCAGATATTTTAATAACGGCAGTTGGTAAGCCAAAATTCATTAAAAAGAACATGATTAAAAAAGATAGTGTAATTATAGATATCGGCATTACCAAAAAAGATAAAAAGGTTTATGGTGATGTTGATTTTGATGATATAAAAGATAAAGCCGGCTATATAACGCCAGTGCCAGGGGGAGTAGGGCCGATGACTATTGCTATGCTTTTTAAAAATACGCTTGAACTTTACAAAAAAAATCATAAATTATAGGGAGGGAAAAATGAAAAATGACTTAATATTTATTTTGACGCTTGTTTTAATAGCTTTTTTATTTAATTTACCAAAAGGAAATTATTTATATAGAATATTTAGAGAGATAGGAAAAAAATTTCAAAATTTACATCTATCAAAAAGACTAAACAAAAAGTAAAAGCCCACCGAGTGTAATACTGGTGGGCGTTTTTGACCTCAATTAAAGAAAAGAAGGAAAATTATAGAAACCGGATATTATTTTTTTTAAGAATTTGTTTAATCTCAGCGCCTAGGGTCGTGCCTTCTGTTCTTTTATACTCAAAAATCTCGAAGTTATTATCTTTGGGGTGAATAGTAACAACTTCATTTTGATCAAGAAAGGTGATATGACTTCCGGCTAAAGGATTAATAGTATTTTGTTTACCCCAGCATCTTCCTTTCGCCTGAACGTTTAACCATACTTGGTCTAAAGTTTTACGCACATCATTTATGTCCATCGCCCCCTCCTTTAAAATGTTTTTAAAGAACCTTTTTGATTTTTAAATGATTTAGAATATTGAATAATTCACTCAATTAGATTATTGATTTTTAAAAAATCTCGCTTTTTTAGCGAGATTTTAGATAATAATTTTGGCAGATATAAAAAAGAGCCCCTTACGGGGCTTGTCGGGCGGTTCTTTGAAAATAGTCTTAAATTTATGTAATATTTTATATTTCATTTGTTTTTAAATTTTAGTCTTCTAATTAAGAATTATACCCCGAAACCAAGCTTTGTCAAGTCGGTAAAGTTTAGAAATAATTGATAGTCTTTGTTTAATCTGTTAATCTTAAATTAGTTAATATATCCAATGATGTAAAAAAATGAATAACAGACAGGAAAAACATAAGCAACAAATATTAGATTTGCTAAAAATCCATTATGGCTTTTTATCTTTTTGGCCGGGCCAAGAAAGAGTAATTGACAATGTTTTAGCCGGTGAGTCAACCGTAGTTATTATGCCTACTGGCGGCGGCAAATCTTTATGCTATCAATTGCCGGCCCTGGTTTTAGACGGAGTGACAGTTGTAATTTCTCCTTTGATTGCTTTAATGAAGGACCAGGTTGATAATTTAAGCAAGATCGGTATTCCGGCCACATTCATTAATTCATCTATTTCCCAAACGGAGACGTATAATAGATTAGAGGTTGTGAAAAAAGGACAATATAAGTTGCTTTACATAGCTCCGGAGCGTTTTTATAACGCTGAATTTGTTAAGGCTTTAAATAATATAAGTGTAGGCTTATTTGCCGTTGACGAAGCCCATTGTATTAGTCAATGGGGGCATGATTTCCGTCCTAGCTATTTAAAATTGCGCGACGCTATTAATTATGTTGGTAATCCTCCGGTTATGGCCCTAACTGCCACCGCTACGCCGGAAGTAAGAGAAGATATTATTGTCCAACTTGGCTTGTCTAGTCCCGGAGTAGTCATCACCGGCTTTGCCCGGCCCAGTCTGCAGTTTGGTGTTATTCATGCGAATGAAGCCCATAAACCCCAGTTTGTTTTAGATGCGGTATCAAATGTACCAGATGAATCAGGGATTGTTTATGTTGGAACCAGGGTTCGGGCTGACGCCTTGGCTCAATATTTGCTTGAAAACAATATTGAAGCAGTAGTTTATCATGCTGGCATGGAAGCCCTGGACCGAAAGTGGGTGCAGGACAATTTTATGAGCGGTAAAGCCAAGGTGATTGTAGCAACTAATGCCTTTGGCCTAGGCATTGATAAGCCTGACATTAGGTTTGTTATTCATTACGACATGCCGGGTACCGTAGAAGCTTATTACCAGGAAGCAGGCCGAGCCGGAAGGGACGGCCAGTCCAGTTTTTGTTTAATGCTTTATAACTCGCGCGATCGACGCTTGCAGGAGTTTTTTATTAAAGGCGATAATCCACCGCCAGAGATAATCCTGGAGATTTATGAAATTTTAAAAGGCTATCA
>CAZXKB010000115.1:0-3740 GCA_964641285.1 uncultured Gammaproteobacteria bacterium
TTTAAACATTCCTGCTGAAGCGGTTTGTGAAAGCTCTGCGTGCTTTTTCATCTCTACCTTGAAATCATCCTCATTAATCACATAACCTATTTCCTCGGCCAACTCTTGAGTAAACTCAAAAGGAAAGCCGTAAGTCGAAAATAATATAAAAGCTTCTTTGCCAGAAATCTGTTTGTTATTTGACATTTTTTTGAATTCTTTTATGCCTTTCTCTAGGGTTTGATTAAACTTTTTTATTTCTGCCATTATAATATCACCAGTATTTTTCAAAAGGTTAGGATATTCACCTTTATATATCTCTCCAGTTATAATAATTAGGTCTAAATATATTTTTGCGTCTGTAATTTGTAAAAAATTAATATATCTCACAGCTCTCCGAATAAGTCTTCTTAAAATATAGCCTTGACCCAAGTTAGACGGATGAACACCATCGCTTATAATAAAACAAGCAGCTTTAATATGATCAGCAATAATGCGCATAGCTTTAGTAGCCTCTACTGATTCACTATATTTTTTTCCTGATAAAAGTTCTATTTTTTTTATTAAATTAATAAATAATTCAGTCTGGTAATTATCATCTAAACCATTCATTACGGCCAATACTCTTTCCAGGCCCATACCAGTATCTACGTTTTTCTGTTTGAGCAATTCATATTGGCCTTGCTCATTTTTAAAATACTGCATAAATACATCATTCCATATTTCTACCCATCTTTTGTCTTCAGGTTTAAATATGCGAGGTACTGGTTTAGCTCCTACCCAATAAAACATTTCTGTATCCGGCCCGCAAGGTCCGGTTTCCCCAGCAGGGCCCCACCAATTATCTTTTTTCGGGAGTTTAGCGATTTTTTCCTTATTAATACCAATATCCTTAAACCAAATATTATATGCTTCTTCATCAAATGGCGCATCTTTATCACCGGCAAATACAGAAACTGCAATCAGATTTTTGTTCAAGCCTAACCATTTTGGAGAAGTTAAAAATTCCCAGCTCCATTCAATGGCTTCCTTTTTAAAATAATCGCCTAACGACCAATTCCCCAGCATTTCTAAAAAAGTATGATGAACCGCATCCCCAACTTCTTCAATATCAGTCGTACGAATGCATTTTTGGCAATTCGCTAAACGCTGGCCAGCCGGATGCTTTTCGCCCATTAAATACGGTACTAAAGGATGCATACCGGCAGAAATAAATAAAGCCGTCGGGTCATTTTCCGGAATTAATGAAGCGCTGGGAATTATAGCATGTCCTTTCGACTTAAAAAAATCTAAATATTTTTGTCTTAATTCTTCAGCTGTCATATATTTTTTAATTAAATTTTGCTCGGAAGGAAAAAATCCATGCCTGTGCATTCAGGGAACCCCCATTAATCCCGCCCAGGCGGGACTGTCCTCTCTTTTTGCTCGGGGGGGAGGAATCGAACCCCCATTTACAGGACCAAAACCTGCTGTCCTACCGTTAGACGACCCCCGAATATGAAAAAATTTTTCTATTTATTATATATCCTGATGTAGTGAAATGTAACGAATCCCCATTAATCCCGCTCAGGCGGGACTGTCCTACTATTAGACGACCCTTAAAAATAATATAAAAAGCCACCTCTGCGGCTTATTTTATATTAAAATATTATTAGCTTATTGTCAAATAATTTAAGCAATAAACTAAACGCGAGAATATTTTCTAACAGCCAACAAACTGGCTATTATATTAATTAAAGCAGCACTTAAAAATTGAATACCAAAAATTTTCCAGAAATTGCCATAAAAATAATTCAATAAATCAACATTATAACCGACAAAAAAAGTTTCCAGATAAGGCTGAAGAAGGCTTAAAAAAGGATAAAAAATAGCCATAATAGCAAAAACGCCAATCAGGGTGTATATAATACTGGATAGTAAATAGGGCATTTGAATAAACCAATTTGAAGCGCCTACCAGCCTCATGATCATAATTTCCCTGCGATGAGTATAAATAGCTACTCTGACAGAATTATAGACAACTAACAAAGTAATAAAAACAAAAATTGAACTCAAAATCAGACCGGCTTCGCTTACCTTATTAGTAATATTATTTATTTTATTAAGCATTAATTTATAGTTAGCAAAATTTCTTGATTCAATGATCTCATCTTCATAAGCATTAAGGCGGTTAATTAAATTATCAAAAGTATCAAGACTTTTCGGCCTTATGACTAAACTTGGAGTTAGGGGATTTTTACCCAATTCGCGCAATGCTTCTAAGATTTGGGAATTTTCTTTATGCTTTTGCCTGAAATTTTCCAATGCTTCTGCCTTGGAGACATAAATTACTTCTTTAACTTCGTTTAAATTGCTTATTTTGGCTTTTAAGGCTAAAATTTCATCTTCTCCCGAATCTGTTTTTAGAAATAAATTAATATCTATTTTTTCCTTAACCGCTTCTACGGCTGTTTGGCCAACAGCCTGCACAACCAAAAGCATATTAATTGAAAATAAAGCTAAAATTAAAATAATTATGGTAACCAAAGACAGCCAAATATTACGAATAATATCCTGAAAACTGAATTTTACTATTCGAATAAAAGATAAAATCATGATAATTTCTAATTTCTAAATTTATAAAATATATTTTCCCACCGCTTGATCGCTAATTATAACTCCGTCATCAATGGTAATTACCCGCTTTCTTAATCTATTAACAATTTCCCGATTGTGAGTTACTAAAATAACAGTAGTACCGAATTTATTAATACGCAGCATTAATTCAATAATTTCGTTAGCATTCAATGAATCTAAGTTGCCGGTCGGCTCGTCAGCCAGTAATATCTTGGGGCGGTGTACTAAAGCGCGGGCAATAGCGGCTCTCTGCTGTTCGCCACCGGATACTTCCAGGGGATAGCCTTCCATTTTGGATTCCAGTCCAACAATTTTCATGACATGAGGCACTATTTTTCTAATTTTTACCGAGGAGCCACCGCAAACCTGCATAGCAAATGATACATTTTCAGCTAATGTTTTTTTTGGCAATAGCTTAAAATCCTGAAAAATTACGCCAATCTGGCGACGTAAAACCGGAATTTCCCGCTGGTTTATATCGGTAATATCCCATCCTCCAACTATAATATTTCCCTGATTTACTCTTTCTTCGCCAATTAGAGTTTTAACCAAAGTTGTTTTACCTGTTCCCGATTGACCGACTATAGAAACAAATTCCCCGGGCTTTATATGCAAATTAACATTATTTAAAGCAATCACATTTTTCGGGTATACCTTTGTGACATTTTGAAATTTAATCATTGGCTTTATGATTTGTATTAATAATTATGAACATTTCTTAGTCCGTATCTAATTAATTCCTCGGTCTCAAAAAAGCTTTTATCTCTCGTCTCCGCACCTAAAGTTACTACTATGATACTATGGCCATTTATTGCCTCCACCCTGGTTATTAAACAATACCCCGCTTCATTAAGATAGCCGGTTTTTGATCCGGTAATATTATACTTATTCATCTTTATAATATTATTCGTATTTCTGACGCGATGCTGTTCTACGGTATTAACAGTAAAAAAATTATATTCAGCCATTGTACTGGCTTTTTGGATTATTGGATTTTTCAACACTTCTTTTGTTATTATAGCATAATCCAGGGCAGAACTCACGTTTTCCGGAGACAAGCCGGTTGGTTCTACAAAATTAGTAGAACTAGCGCCATAATTAATAATGGTTGTATTCATCTTAGTAATAAATTGTCCCCGGGTCAT
>CAZXKB010000116.1:0-7046 GCA_964641285.1 uncultured Gammaproteobacteria bacterium
TAAGTCATATTACAAGGATATGGTCGCGCGCAATGTTAAACTTTGGGATAAGGACGGTTTTTTATTTCCGGAAAAAATAAAGGGGAAATTTGTTTTAGTACATAGAATCCAGCCCGATATCCAACTAATTTATTTTAACAGATTTAGCCAGTTGAAAGATCAAAATTTTTGGAAAAAAAATATTAAAAATTTATCGAAATATGTAATTCTGGAAGGCCGGCACGGCTTTGAAAATAGAAATGTTGGCGGCGGCTGTCCGCCGGTTAAAACCAAGCTCGGTTGGCTCCTGATCTATCATGGCGTAGAGCCAATGAATAAAGGCCGGATTTATCATGCCGGTGCCGCCTTGCTGCATAAAAACGACCCCGCCAAGGTTATTGCCCGCCTGCCTTATCCTCTTTTTTCTCCGGATAAAGAATATGAACACTTAGGCCATGTCCGCAATGTGGTTTTCCCCACTGGCACTGCTATCTTTGGCGATCGCCTTTATATCTATTACGGCGCAGCTGATACTCATGTGGCAGTTGCTAGTGTTAACTTAAACAGTTTATTAAAGGAATTAATGAAATATAAAATGGAAAAATAATATGACCAGAGTAAAAAATCCTTATCTTCTTTTTGTGGGCACTTTTCCGCCCCGGGAATGCGGGATTGCCACCTTTACCCAGGATTTAACCAATGCCATTGATAAAGAATTTAATCCCGATATAAAAACCAAAATTTTAGCTATTAATGATAATGGTACTTCCATCTATAATTATCCAAGAAAAGTAATTATGCAGATAAATGAAACTGATATAGAGGATTATTTAAACAGGGCTAATACTATTAACCGCTCTACCCAAATAAAATTGGTTAATATCCAGCATGAATACGGCATCTTTGGCGGAGATTGGGGCAATTATTTATTACCTTTTTTGGAAATTATAAAAAAACCGGTTGTGGTTACCATGCATACTGTTCTGCCTAATCCCAAGGAATTCGTTAAAAAAATAACCCGCGGGGTCGCTAATAAATCCGCTGGTATAGTCGTAATGACGCAAGCGGCCGCTAAACTCTTAGAAAAAAAATATCAAGTTGATAAATCAAAAATTTCTGTAATTCCCCATGGCGTGCATCATATCGCTTTTCCTTCCAAAACTAAAGCTAAAAAGAAATTAAATTTATCCGGCCGCATTGTTTTGTCTTCTTTCGGTATGTTAAACCGCGATAAAGGCATTGAATACGCGATTGAAGCTCTGCCCGATATAATTAATGAATTTCCCAATGTATTATATTTAATCCTCGGAGCTACCCACCCGATTATTAGAAGAAACGAAGGAGAGGTCTACCGCAATAAACTGAAAAAAACAATTATGAAATACGGCCTTAAGGATTATGTCAAATTCTATAATAAATATTTGGAGCTAAACGAATTATTAGACTATCTTAAAGCCACTGACATCTATCTATCTCCTACGCTTAACCCCCGCCAAGCGGTTAGCGGTACTATCTCTTATGCCCTGTCCTGCGCCTGCCCGATAATTTCTACCCAAAACCAATATGCCAAAGACGTGATTAATCCTGAACGTGGTGCCTTGGTTAGATTTAAAAATTCTTCTGATATTAAAAAGGCTCTGCTGGAAATGCTGTCTGATAAAAAGGCACGGGAGGAAATGAAAAAAAATGCCTACTATTATTCCCGGCATATGACCTGGCAAAATGTGGCTCTATCTTATTTTCAAACTTTTAATAAATTTGCAAAAATTGTTCCTCGGGAAAAAGATAAATATCCACCAATTATTTTTGACCATATTAATACTCTAACCAATAAATTCGGCATCATTCAATTTGCTACTCACACCAAGCCTGATAATCATTCCGGCTACTGCCTAGACGATAATACCCGAGCTTTACTTGGTTTTTCTCAATATTATAATATCAATCCATCAAAATATATTATTAATTTGATTAATTTATACCTTAATTTCATAAAATTTTCCCAGAAAGCCAACGGTAAATTCTACTGTTTTGTCAGTTATAATAAAACTTTTATAGAAAAGGCGGAAAGCGAAGATTCCCTCGGTAGAGCTGTTTGGACTCTTGGCTATTTAATTAGCAATAATAAAATACCGGAAGACATAAGGAAACGCGCTTTAAATATGCTGAAAAAAACTATTAAATGGGTTACTGAATTACAATCACTGCGCGCCATTGCCTTTACTATCCTGGGACTATCCCGTATTGCTCAACAAGCCAACTTGAACCAACTGGATAAAAAAACAACAACCACGATTGCCCAAAATAAATTCAACCATGAAATATTTAATTTAGTCAAAAAACTTTCTGATAAATTAATTAGGCGCTATGAAAAACAAATCAAACAGCCAAGCAATAAAGACTGGTTTTGGTTTGAGGATTGCCTGACTTACTCCAATTATAAACTACCAGAAGCTCTCCTGCGGGCTTACCAAATCACTAAAAATAAAGAATATCTCCGGGTGGCTGAAAAAACCTTAAAATTCTTAAACAATATTACCTTTGAAAAAGATTATTGTTCTCCGATTGGCCAGGACGGCTGGTATTTTCAAAGCGGCAAAAGAGCTTACTTTGACCAGCAGCCAGAAGATACCTCTTCAACGGTTGAAGCTTTAGTTACCGCCTATCAAACTACTAAAAAAATAGCCTACGCTAATAAAGCTAAACTGGCTTTTGAATGGTTCTTGGGCAAAAACCACCTCAATCAAATGGTATATGACGAGGCTACCGGCGGCTGTTATGATGGTTTAGGCAAATATTCCATCAATTTCAACCAAGGCGCAGAATCAACTATCTCCTACCTGTTGGCCCGCTTAACTATTGAAAATATTAAATAATCATATGGACATAACCAAGCAAGCGTATAATAAAGCCATAAATGTTTTAGAGTATTGTGCAAAAAAAACCGGCTTTTATGCTTCTGGCCTTAAAGGCGGCTATGAAGCGACCTGGGCCCGCGATAGTATGATTACTTCCTTGGGGGCTTGTTTGGTTGACAATAAATTCAAAAAGCCTTTTCGAGACAGCCTTAATTTGCTGGCTGAACACCAAACTGAACTAGGATTAATTCCCAACTGTGTTGGTTCCTATAATACGGAAAGGCGCTCGGATATCACCTTTAACTCAATTGACGCGCCGCTTTGGTATATTATCGGCCATTATGTTTATGCCTTGTCTTACCGGGATTTAACCTTGCTAAAAAAACATAAAAGAAATATTGTCAAAGCTGTGGTTTGGCTACGCTATCAGGATCCAAACGAAGACAAAATTATTGTGCAACAGCCCACTATGGACTGGATGGACGCCTTTCCCCATAAATATGGTCGGGTAATCTGCACCCAAACCCTCCATTATGCTATGCTCAAATTCATTGGCGAAAATAAGCTGGCAGGCTATATTAAAAAAATTATAAACGGAGAAGCGCAAAAATACCTCTCGTTGTATGACTCTAAGCTTGGCTATTATCTGCCCTGGGCCTGGAAAGACCATGACGGTAACCGAGAAAAAGAAGAGTGGTTTGACAGCTTAGGCAATATTTTAGCTATTGTCACCGGACTAGCTAGCCCAAGAATCGCTAATAAAATTTTAAATTATATTGCCATAAAAAAAATTAACCGGCCCTTTGCCTGCAAAACTATCTGGCCGCCAATAAAGAAAGGTGATAAAGAGTGGCACTCGTATTTTGCTAAATGTGATGCTCGTACTCCATTTCACTACTCTAATGCTGGTATCTGGCCTTTTATTGGCGGATTTTATGTAGTGGCTTTGGTTAAAATGAAAAAATACCAGCAAGCTGAGAAAGAATTGGCTAATTTAGCCTGGGCTAATATACAAAAACTAAACGGTTATGAATTCAATGAATGGCTTGATGGCCGCACCGGTAAGCCTAAGGGTGAACCATGTCAAGGGTGGTCGGCTGGCGCCTATATTTATGCTTATGAATGCGTAAAAAGAAAAAAGGTTTTATTTTTTAAATAAATCACACTTTAAATTTAAAACAGGTTTAAGCAACCTGTTTTTCTATTGACTTATTAATAATAGTCTGCTAAGCTTCAAAAACTCTTTTTATTTACATTTTATATAAAGGTGGTGGTCAAAATGAATAAAAATGAAAAAATGGACGCCATTATTTTTGAAAAAAATGATGCCAGACTAACCGAAGAAGAGATTGGCAACCCAGGCTGTGGATTTAATACCCCAACTCAATGTTTTGCCCTTGATGTTGAGCCTGAAGGCAAGAAATGTTTAATGATTTCAGATAAAGCATCCGCAACCGAAGCAGGCATCAACCTTGATTGGCGAAAAAATATCGATCCAAAGGATAATAGGCCCTGGTGTCCAAAACAAATACTAACAAATAGTAAAATGCCTTATTTAATTTGGATTTATAGAATTTTACAAGGAGAAAAAATTAATTATTCCACTACTTAAGTGGCTCCAAACATTCTACTGGAGTCACCTTTTTTATTTTGAATAATAAAGAGTTTTACCACGATTTTTCTATTTTAAATATATGTGATTTTGGTACAAAATGCACATTAAAAAACCGCCTCAATCGTATCGGGGCGGTTATGTTTATATAAAAAAATAATTATTTCTATTCTAATCCCAGCTTCTCCTGTATCATCTTTACGGCTTTTTTAGCAATATCTTGATACTGGAAATTAGCCATAGCGTGTTCATAGGCATTCTGGCCCATTTCTTCCCGAAGTTTATCATCAGTCAGCAACCGCTTGGTATATTTAACCAAATCGGAAATACTGGCGCGGTAAGCGAATATTTTTGGCTCTTCAAATTTTATTTTATGATCCGCTTCAAAACCCATAGTTTCATAAGCCCATTCTTCGTGCAATTTAATGGTCTTTCCCACCCCGGCTAAATAACCGGTCTGGCCATGAATTATAGTATCAACCGGACCGCCGACATTTATGGAAATTACCGGCTTTCGACAAGCCATAGCTTCCAGTTGAATCATGCCGAATCCTTCCAGGCGGGAAGGAGCGGCGTAAATATCGCAGGCGGAAAGCAAATAGGCCATAAAATCATGAGAAAACATACCACCGATGTCAACAATCCTGCCTCTATCTAGGTCAAGCTCTTCTATTAAGTCATCTTCTTCACTGTGATGGTCTTCAGCGCTTTCACTATCAGAAGATTTACAGACATATTTCCAATTTTCAAAATCTTTATTAATCTCGGCCAAAGCTTTAAACATCTCTTGAGCGCCTTTGCTGGTTACATCACCGCCCACGGTTAAAATCATTTTCTCATGCGGTTGGATGCCCAACATTTCACGCAATTTCTGAACTTTTGGATCTGACTGGGGGATAGGCTTAATTTCCGCCGGGTCAAAACCAATTGGTAAAACTTTAAAATTGTCTATTTTAACCCCGTCCCGCTGATAGGTGTCTTTAACCCACTGGCTGGTAGCAAAAACCAAGGGCAATTCACTAATGGTTTTTTGATAATTAGCGACCCAGCCGTTAGCCACAAACCATGGTATTGGTATTACCCCGTTTTGTCGAGGGCTGAGAATAATATTAGGCGCGTAGGTCCAACAACCAACCCCAACGGCTACATCCGGCTTAAAGGCTGACATTACCCATTGTTTTTGAAAGCTGGGTACATGGTGACAGGGCATAGCCTCAATGCCGATTTTCTTTAAGCCTCGATAAAGCAAATGCCCCTGCAAGCTTAACCCGTCCGGCTCCGGCGGATAAGCGTATAGTACAGCTATTTTCATAAAAATTAGAAATTAGAAATTAGAAATTTAAACAATATTAATTATCAAATTTCCGATTTCCAGCTCCTTTTTCTTTATTTAAATTCTAATAATTTTTATTTTAAACGCCTCCGGATTCGTGCAATAGCCCACATCAATGCCCGCGGGGTCATAACCATACATCTTGGCGACAATACTCCTTTTTTGAAAAAATTCTTTCTTTGTCAGCTTAATTAATAAGTCGGAATCCTTTTTGGCGACCAAGGGTGAAAACGCCCTGGAACTTATTTTTTTATAATTAAAGTAATAAATAATTTCCGCTTGTATAATTTTTTTTTCTAACAATCCTTTAACTGCCCGATGAACACCAATATGGCGAGGATGTCCATACTCTCCGTTAGCGCCGTGGGTAAATAAATAGTTAAATTTATGCTGGCCAATGTTCTTTTCTACTAACTTTTCTATAATCGATAAAGTCTGCTTTATACTTAATTTTCCTTCATCTTCAAGGTCTTCCATAATAGCTTCGGCTTTATAGAATCGGCAAACGCGGTGAAATTTTGGCTCCCGGTCTTTGTCGCTGGCTCGGCAGAGAGAAATAATCGTCCAATGGAGTCCTGGATGTTTTAAAATAAATCCGCCCATCCAAATTGTTTCATCGTCTGGATGAGCGACTATGATAAGCGCTCGTTTTCCTCTTGTGAATCTACCTGACATAAAACTATTAATAGTATAACAGAGAGAGAAAAATTTTTCAATAACAAAAACGGCCGTGGTTTTTTAAATCAACGACCGTTTTAAATTATTACCATCTACTAATTCTATTTTAAACATTCTCTTTCGTCTTTAATTTAATTTCTTTTTCTACGTCCTCAACTTCCTTGCTAATAAATTCCTCGGAAATATCCAGCGACTCTTGTAATTTTTCCTTGACTCTTCTTTCGGTTTCGCTTAAGCCAGACTTCTTGTCAGCTAATTCAATCAATTCATCCACTTCTTCTCTTAAAGCAGAAAATATTTTTCTTAACTTATCTTTTACTTCCGCTGTCTCGCTCTTAATTCTGGCCTTTTCTTCATTGAATTTCTTGTGCTGATATATAATATATAAAATTAATAATATTATTATTGTCAATAAAATAATGATTATTAGCCACCCATAGAGCTCAACAATAGAAGGAGAAATCACGGTTAATAAATGTTTGGTGCTGGATAAGCTCTCCGCTCCGCGGCTATCAACGATTTTTGCCCAAACCTCATAATTACCTTTATCTAAATTACCCTGGTAAAAATACATCCAATCACCTTC
>CAZXKB010000117.1:0-2908 GCA_964641285.1 uncultured Gammaproteobacteria bacterium
TCTTAATGCCAACGGCTTGGGCGATTTTTTTAGAGGTGGGCGCCCGGCCGTATTTTTCATAAAAATTTCTGACAAAATGAATGGCTCGCCAATTTATTTTTGTTAATTTTCTTATTCGTTCTTTATTGGCTATAAACATAACGCAGTCACTGTCCCATTACAAAAAATCAACTAAAAATCCATATTCATCAAAGTCAACTACAACCGTAAGTTCAATAATCTTCTCTCTTTTATGCCGCATAATATCCCTCCTGGCTAATTTTAAAGGTCAAAATTATTTTTTTACTTGCTTTGGTTTTGCCTCTTTTTTCTGAAAATCTAACTTTTGCAAAGAGAGCTTGAATAATTCTTCTAAATTTAAAACAAAAATTTGGGTATCCTGTCTGATTATTTCCATCACCTCTTTATGGTTATGCAGTATTTGGCCGTTTTGCCAGATCTCTATCTTGGTAGAATTAAAATGTACATACAACCTTTTAGCTATTTCCCAGGCGGTGGCCTCGTCTGTGCAAGGCGCCTTAAGCTGTTCTTCTCCGTCAAAACTACTGCCTTTAACTATATACTCTGAATTTTCCATATTTACCTCCTGTTGAGGATACTAAATTTTCAATAATCCATCTTGATAAAATTCTAATTAAAAAGAACAATTTTGTTTAATTTATCTCATTTTTTTGAAAAAATCAAGGCCTTGACATTATTCCTGCCTATGCTACTATTCTATTGGGTATATGGCGCTTCGTTTCCTAATCATTGAAGGTCAGGGTAAAAAAGCTTGGCTAATAAAGAAGGAAGAATGGGCTAAAGCCTGAAGAAGGGGTTTGGCCGATGATCTAAATGATCAACTCGATGAGCTACCTTGCAAGGCCCTGGATCATATTATAATATGAAAAAGCCTGGTCAAGTTATGATCAACGAAAAAGCCATATACCCACCACTGCTCTTTATTAATAATCTACGAGAACCTAAGCCCTATACGCTTATTAACCTTTAGAACATCATTGTCTAATGGGAGAAGTGTCTAGGGCTTTTTTCTTTTTAGGATATTGGAAGACATCTCCGCCATAGCCATCTGGAGTTTCGTTCTGGGAGGTCAGATAAAAATAAAAGAGCCTATTAAATAACAGGCTCTTTATGCTTGTCTAAAAAAATTTATTTTCCTTTTTTCTCCACCAGGCATTGTTTGAAAATATATTCACGATCACGGGTTTTATAAAAATCTCCCTGCTCCCCGATCACCCTGACCGGCGCGCCGCCAGATCCATAATAGCCGGCCTTTAAACTCAATATTGAAGGTTTTTCCCGAAAAAATATTCTTTTCAAGCATAATTCGTCATTCAAATATTTACTTCTGGTATATAATATCTTCACGGCCGGGTACTTTTTGAATGGACTGTTATTCTTAAAACCGAAAAATTCACTCAGGACAAAATATATTTTCCCCTGGTAACGGCCATGCAATTGAAAAGTTTCTATAAATGGCCCGACATGCTTGCCAGTCATCTTAACGGCACCATAGGCGTATTGCCAGCGATTCGGCAGATCGCCCCATCCTTCTTCGTAGAATATATGCGGTTTTTCGTAAACATTTATCCCAAAAAAGTATTCATAATCAGCCGGCACTAAAAGCGCTAATTTTTCTTTTTCAGGGTCAACCTTGCGCAAATATTCGCCTGCTGCCCAGAAATGAAAATATTTATAATCAATGACCCGGGGAACGCCATTGCGATTTGACAAGCATTTATACATGCCATTCGGCTCCTTCCCCACTACTTTAAACAAGGGCTCTAGGAAAAAATACCAATCAGCGGTTTTTTCTAATACCGGGCTATCACGACCAGGGCCTTTACGAAGAAATAGGCCGCCTCTAACTCCGTCTTTTACGGTATACCATTCAAAATCCTCGGCCAAAACTCCTTGGGAAAATCCTACTATTAATAATACTAAAATGAACAAAAAGCCATACTTTTTCATCATCCCCTCCTTTATATAGATTTGTATTAATAAAAGATTACAGCCTATTGTAATTTTAGTCAAATTTGGTTCTACTACCAGTTTGGCGCCGGCAGTGAGCTTAACATACTCGGGCTAAAAGATAGCAATCATAATAGCGCTTATCTTTTTTTATTTTCCTATGAATTATGCCTTCTAATTTAAACTTATTTTTTTCTAAGACCCGCCGGCTGGCCGGATTAAAAAGAAAAGTATGGGCCTGCAAACGCTTGAGCCTCAGGTCACGAAAAGCATAGCCCGCAATTTCCTTAATAACTTTTGACATAATACCTTTTCCCCAATACTCTTCGCCCAGCCAGTAACCTAACTCCGCCTTGTGTCCAAATCTTACATTATTAACATCAATCGCCCCAACCAACTCCTTATTTATTTCAATGGCAAAGGTGATCTTTTTCGGTTCTTTGCTTCGATATTCCGGTATGACTTTTTTCAGCCAAACGTGAGCGTCTTTTAAATTATAAGGATATGGTATATTACCCATTCGCCTGTTTATTTTTTTATTATTAAGCAATTCAGCCAAACGCCTATCATCACTGGCGCGCAATGGCCGCAAGATGAAATATTTAGTTTTTATTATTGGTATTTTCATAATATATGGTCTTATCCTACCAAATTTTTCTAATTTTAGTCAAATTAAAAAGCTGTGCCAGTAAATCAGCACAGCTCAATGGTTGTTTTGTCAACCAGTTGCCCTATAGCCCAAGATCCCGGGCTTGGCGCATAAATTCTTTAATATTTTTTGGCTGCCAGGCCACAAAACCACCGCTCTCCTGCCAGGCCTTGAATACCAAGGCGGCAATTACCCAGTAAACAAGATTTAAAAAATCAGTCCAGATAAGATAAGCGGCGGCCATGACTATCAGAATATCACCAGCCATAACAGCGATTTGGATAAAGT
>CAZXKB010000118.1:0-3610 GCA_964641285.1 uncultured Gammaproteobacteria bacterium
CATCTTCCATTAATTCTAAACAAGGGCGAAGGCAAATTAAGCAAACGGCAAGGTGATGTTGCTGTAGAAGATTTTAAGACAAAAGGCTATTTGCCTGAAGCCTTAATAAATTTTTGTTCATTGCTGGGCTGGCATCCGGCAGGAGATAAAGAATTATTTACATTAAAAGAATTAGAAAAGATATTTAGAATTAAAGATTTGGGCACAAGTCCGTCAATCTTCGACGTAGAAAAGCTGAATTATCTAAATGGGTATTATCTTAGGCAAAAATCCTTGGACGAGTTAACAAAGTTATGCTTGCCATATTTAAAGGACAATCTTAAAAAAACAAAAAAACAAAAAAACAAAAAAACAAAATATATAAAACAAGTAATTGCTTTGGAGCAAGAGAGATTAAAAAAATTATCTGAAATTGGGAAGTTGACCGAATTTTTCTTTGTTGAAGAATTAAAATATAAATCAAATTTGCTAATTTGGAAAAAAATGTCGGCGCAAGAAGTAAAACATAATTTAGAAAAAATTTCTGAATTATTACAAAAAATTCCTGATAATAATTGGACTGATAATTCTATAGAGGATGCTATTATAAGCTATCTAAAAGCTAAAGAATTAAAAGTAGGGGAATACCTTTGGCCGATGCGTGCAGCTTTAACCGGCCGTGAGAAAAGTCCCGGACCTTTTGCTATAGCTGAAATTTTAGGCAAAAAAGAAGTCTTAAAGAGAATAGAGGAGGGGACAAAAAAATTGTAATATAAACAAAGTAACTAATTTTTTACGGAGACTAAGTCTCCTTTTATTTGTCCATAAAATGTGCTATAATATGGGTAAATATAATAAAAATTATTTCCATGAAAAAAATATTTAGACTTATTTGTTTAATAATTATACTTGGCGTCTTAATCAATTTTAATACCCCAATTTTTGTATTAGGGCAAGAAGGAGATACCAGCGGAGTAATTAATAAAGAAATTAAAGAATTAAACAGCGACATCGGCGATAAAAAAAGTTTGATTAACAAAATGCAGCAAAAACAGAAAGAATATTCAGACGCGATTGAGAAGAAGCAGTCCGAAAAAGCCAGCTTAAAAAATCAATTGGCCATATTAGATAATAGAATGGCAAAATCAGAATTAGATATTGAAATGGTGGAAACAGAAATTGACCGCACTAAATTAGAAATAAGAAAAACCGATATTGAAATAGAGCAAAAAAATAATGAAATTGAAAATGAAAAAGAGCATATTGCCAGCGTACTTCGTTTGATTTATAAACAAGACAATGTTACATCTCTGGAAATAATGCTTTTAAATGAAACCTTGGCTGATTTTTTAAGCCAGGTAAAATATTTAGAAGATGTAAATGAAAATCTTAAAGAAAGCCTAGAGGTTTTGCAAAAATTAAAACAACGTTTAGAAAATCAACGTGGTAATTTGGAAACGCAAAATAATGAATTGGAAGATTTAATGGAGGAATTAGTTGAGAAAAAAAATAAGCTAGCTAGTAATCAAGAAAATAAAGTTTATATTTTAAACCAAGTAAGCCAATCTGAAAATGAATACCAAAGATTATTAGCTGAAGCTAAAAAAGAACAAGAGCAAGCTTCTGCTGAAATTGCCAGCCTAGAGAAATTAGTCAGAGCGAAAATAGCTGAATTGCAAGGTAAAAAATTGGATTTTAACGACAAGGGATTCTCTTGGCCAGTACCTAAAAATGTTATTACCGCTTATTTTCATGATCCTGACTATCCTTTTCGTTACATTTTTGAGCATCCGGCCATTGATATTAGGGCCGCACAAGGCTCTACCCTTAAAGCCGCAGCTTCTGGTTATATTGCCCGGGCTAAAGACGCAGGCCTGGGATATAGTTATATTATGATAATACATGGCGATGGCTTATCAACGGTTTACGGCCATGTCTCTAAAATTTATGTCAGTGAGGATGAATATGTAACCCAGGGGCAAACTATTGGCTTAACCGGCGGACTGCCAGGCACACCTGGAGCTGGACGTTTAACTACCGGTCCTCATCTGCATTTTGAAATTCGTTTAGACGGAATACCAGTTGACCCCCTTGGTTATTTACCATAAATATAATTAACATAATCTGATATGAACCACGAACAACAGGTAGAGAATGCATGTGGTCTTACCTTGAGAATATTAAAAGCTACAAATTTACATTTTCGTCCAATGAGGAGGAAAAATAACCACGTGAATACCGAGCGTGGTTTTGTTATTGGCCGCACTAATTTAAAAACAGGGCTAATTACGATTGATGTTTGGACTCCGAAATTGCGCCGGCCTAAAAAAATAGCCAGTATTTTACGCACTTTATGCCATGAAGTCGCTCATTATCAAAAAAAGCCCTATAAGCAGTATTATCAGGGCCGTTGGATAATCAGGCAGCATTATCCTGCCTTTTATAAAAAGGTTAAAAAAAATATTGAAAAATTAAAAAAAGATAAAAATTTAAATAAATTTTTTAGATAGTACTTTCTTTTTTATTTTGTATTATGCGTTTATTCTTTTAACCGTTTCCCACTATGAAGTTTTTTATGAATATCACGCAATTGCTTATTGGTAACATGGGTATATATTTGTGTGGTGGCAATATTGCGATGTCCTAAAAATTCCTGAACTAACCGCAAGTCAACGCCTTGAGCTAAAAGATCGGTAGCAAAAGAATGCCTAATAGTATGAGGAGTGGCCATGATAGGCAAACCTGTAATTTTTACATATTTTTTTACAATATCCTCAATGCTTTTAGAGGTTAAGCGTCTGGATATATTGGTTTTTGCAATACCAGGTTTATAATTTATAAACAAAGCTTCGTCAATATCATCCCGGCCATCAAGATATTTTTTTAGCCAGTCTACTGTCCGCTGGGAAAAATATACCGTCCTTACTTTATTGCCCTTACCAACGATGGTTACTTCCAGGGTTTTGGTTGATTTTTTTATTTTTAATTGATCACGGTTTAAGCTCACTAATTCAGCCACTCTCAAGCCAGTAGAAAATAAAGTTTCTAAAATAGCCCTGTCCCTTAAACCGATTTTACTATCTGTCTTTGATGCTAAAAGCAACTGTTCAATTTGATCTAAAGTTAAAAATTTAACTTCTTTTTCTCCTTTTTCTTTAGCTAACTTAATTTTGGTAGGGGAGAGAGAAGTAATATTTTTTTCCGCAAAAAATTCTAAAAAACAGCGCAAAGAAATTAGATAATAATTCTGTGTAGATTTTTTCAATGTTTTTTTACTGCGCGGGTCAATATGCCGAGATAAAAAAACCCGATATTTCCAAATATGGGCAGGGGAGAGCTGACAAGGTTTTATTCCAGCTAAATTATTATCTTTAAGCCAATTAAAAAATTTATTAAGAAATCGGGTATAATTTTCCTGCGTTTTATTGGATAATCCTTTTTCTATTTCCAAATAATCCAAAAAATCTACTAGATATTTTATAATTGATTTGTTTTTAGTCATATTTTTATTATACCATATCAATAAACTAAAACACATTTATATAAACTAAATGTGTTTTTTAATAATGGAAGATAAATATAGGTGATGATAAATTTCTATTTAATACTTCGCATAATGTAGATTAATTAA
>CAZXKB010000119.1:0-26369 GCA_964641285.1 uncultured Gammaproteobacteria bacterium
AATTTTAAGGGAGAGTAATACTATCACTTGTTTCAGTATTAGCCGTTGGATCATAAATCCAATCAGTTTTTACTAAATCATTGACAGTAAAGGTAAAAGAGCCACAGTCTCTAATCCAGTTAGTTATAAAAGTGGCCTGGCCGTTATTATTAGTGGTGTCAGAAACATTTCTATTATAAGCATCGCTCCAGCTACCATTAACCTTGGCCCCGGCTACCGGAGTGTCAAGAGCGTCCGATATAGGAACGGTGGCTGTTACTTTGCACCAAGAACCCCATCTTCCCCAGGAGCGGACATCAAAGGTAAAAGTTATATCCCCGACATGCATAGTCGGTGTTGTGGCGCAATCATTATCATTGTCATAAGTGCAGCCGGCCGGACAGCAGTCGTCATTATTGATGCATTGGGTTATTTCCTCATAACTACAAGCAGAAGCGCAAGTGCCAACATCAGAACAAGTATCAATAGTACAAAAATTATCATCATTACAGTCTATGTTTGTTGAACAGGCTGGCGAACCACAAATGCCAGTGCAGCAAATTCCCTCGTTACAAGCTGTATTATCGGCAATATTATTATATTCGCAGGCATCAATACTCTCATTGCAACTACCAAAAGTACATTCATTATTATTACAATCTATGGGCAAACCGGCCTGACAGCCTATCGCGACATTGCAAATTTCTGCTCCATTACAATAATAATCGTCATTGCAGTAAGAATTATTAGGATCATTTACGCATATATCATTGTCTTCGTCACAGCTGTCAAGGGTACAATTTATTCCGTCAGAGCAATTATTAGCCGCGCCTTGGCAAATACCAGCTAAACAGGCGTCGCTAATAGTGCAAAATTGGTTATCATCACATAATGTTCCGTTAACTGCCGCAGCGTTTGTGCAGGCGGATTCGGCTGTCCCAGGGTTTATGCAAGCATCGTTAGAGCAGTCATTATTATCATTGCAGTCAGAGTTGTTTGTACAGGCAATAGTTAATCCGGATGTCCATTGTAAAGCCGCGTAAGCATCAATTAATCCATGACCAAAAGTATTGTCTCGGCCTGGACTGCCCAGATCTTCAGCAGTTTCTTCCAAGGCGGCCCGTACTTCGTCTGGCGTACTCGCTTTTCCCAGTGAGAGAACTAAAGCGGCCGCTCCAACCACATGAGGCGTAGCCATAGAAGTACCGTGCATAAAATAATATCCCCATTCTGTCCGCCAGCCGTTTCTTTGAAAAGTTTGCTGCAATACTCCATCGCCATGGCCATCTCCATTCTGGTCAACATTTAAGTCTCCGCCAGGGGCGACCAGATCTAAGCTTGAACCGTAATTTGAATAATAAGCCAGGGTTTCGTCATAGCGGGTCGCGCCAACAGCAATGACATAATCATTATAGGCGGCAGGATAATTAGCCAGCCTTGAGGCGTCATTGCCCATGGCCGCTACTACAACAACTCCCTTGCTATAAGCATAAGACAAGGCCTCTTCCAAAGCGGCTGATGGTTCACTGCCACCAAGACTTAAGTTAATTACTTGGGCGCCATGGTCAGCAGCAAAATATATACTTTCCATTATATCGGCATAAGTGCCAACGCCATTCCGGTCCAATGCCTTTATCGGCATTAAGCAAGCATTAAAAGCAATGCCAGCAACACCAGAGTTATTATTTGTACTTTGAGCAATTGTGCCGGCTAAATGAGTACCATGGCCGTTGTCGTCATTAGGATGATTATCGTTGTTAACAAAATCATAGCCAGCGACAAAACATGTTTGAGCCAAATCAGTAGCTTGTTGATATTGCCAGCCATAATTTTCATAAGCAATACCAGTATCAATGACAGCGACTGTTACTTCGGAGCCGGTATTAATATCCCAAGCCGGCTCCATATTAATTCCATGGTTTTCCGTATTATCCAGATGCCATTGGTAAGCATAGTAGGGATCATTAGGCATCATCAAGGCATAAGCAAGGTAATTTGGTTCAACATACTCAACATCAGCCCTTTTTGAATATTCCAACAGTTTTTCTTTTATTTTATCCTCGGGAATACTTACTACTCTAAACGGCTTTTTATCTCTTTTGAATTTAACAATAATTTCATCTTGGGCATATTTTCCTTTGAGCAATTGTTTTACTTCTTTTAAATCCAGGTTAGTTTTATTTACTATTTTACTAAAAGGGGAATTAGCGCCAGCTGGTCCGATAAAAAACATTAGCATAATTAAGCCAACGGTTATACTTAATCCCATCTTTATGTTTTTTGCTTGGTTCATATTTTTAAATTAAAATAATTTTTTAAAGTTTTTACCGTTTCTGCTTAAACAGGACGAATTATGAATTTTAGTTTCTTCATTAGTTATTTTAGCAATTTTTAGAGAACAGAGCAATTGCACACAAAGAAACAGGCTTTTAGCCTGTTTTTATTATAGTGCCCGGGGCGGGACTTGAACCCGCACGGAGTTTCCTCCAAGAGATTTTAAGTCTCTCATGTATACCAGTTTCATCACCCGGGCATAAAAATTAAAAATGTAAAAATCAAATTGGAAAATTATTAAATATAAAATAAAAAAAGCATTTTAAGCTCAAAATTATTATAGCCAATATTTTAGTTTTTAGCAAGGTCAGCTAAAAAAGGACGGGATATTAAAAAGAATTGCTAGTTGGTATATCCATAAAATTACCAACTTTTTATTTTTTTGAGCGCCCTTCTGGACCAATTTACTAAAACCAGGCGCTATTTCATAAAAATTTTTGCAAATCAACAGAGGTTTTTTTTCTTAATATTTTTTGTTCTTTAAATAATTTCATGGGCTTGATAATTTCAGTACATAAATGATGGTCGGCTACGCCATAAACAACCAAAACTTTATCAGAAGCTATTTTAATCGCTCCGCAAGAAAAGACGGCCGCGACTTTGGCCGGCCATAACCAGCTGTTTTTTATAATATCTTTTTTTCCGGGAGAAATTAAGGGTTTTCTAAGTTTGTAGCTGACAATATCTAAAATATCGCCTTTCTTCTGAAAATTTACCAGCAAGCCCCCTAAATGATAAAATTTATGGCAACCATACTGCTCTTTTTTTTCCGCACCATGATAGAGATAAAAATATTGATTACCCAGCTTAATTGCTGGAGAGGAAATACCTACTCGATTCTGTTCCCATTTAAAATTTTTAACTAGAAATTCTTGACTTAAATCCCTAAAAGGTCCAGCTGGTTTTCGTGCTAATGAAACGCAAGTATTGTTATAGCCAGTTCTGTAAATCAAAGCGACCAAATTTTTATTAAGCCGTGTTAAGCAGGCATTCCGGGAGGAATTTTTTTCTTTAGGAAATATTAAATCATGCCGTTTAAAAGCTTTGTTCCAGCTATGGCTTAAATTTTTTCCTGACTGCCAGGACTCTTTAAATAATTGCTGAAATGTTTCTACTCCGATTGAAGCCAGAGCAATACGGCATTTATCTCGATAAGCAGTATACGTCAGATAGATTCTGTTTTCCATAATTATGATTCTTGGGTCCTCGATACCTCCTCGCTCCCTACGGTTTTTTAAAGTAGCCTTGCTAGGTATTTCATACTCTGCGTCAGGAAACATAATTGGATAAGAAAAACGAGAAAAATTTTTGCCGTCTCGAGAAAAAGCCAGAGTAAATTCAGAAATATGATTCTCTTTTAAGATCCTGGGAATTAAAAAAATAGTACGGCTAAGTTTAAAAACCGCCGCATTGTAAATTCCAATTTCTCCGGGGCCGGGAATTAAAATGCTCTGTTTCTTATCGCTATTATTAAGAGAAGTCATTTTACTTTTTTAATTTATGATTTAATAAGACTGGTTCTTTCGTAGTAGTTTAGCGTAAATATAATATTTTTGCAATCAAAAAGACAGGCCAAAGACCTGTTTTCTGATAGGTGGAGATGGCGGGAGTTGAAGGGGCGGAAGCCCCGTCTCACACCAGTACTTATACCATTAATTTATAAGCCATGCTTTTATGGATTTAAACGCTTGGCACTGTATTCAAGAAACTTTCCCGGGTTCAACTCTAACACCATTCATCCCAAAATAAAATCCAGCCAAGACGGCTGAATTTTTTTTGTGGAGATGGCGGGAGTTGAACCCGCGTCTAACAAGTATCTAAAAAAATATTTACAGAAATAGTTCAGTTTAATATTTCATTACTACTGTAAAAAACCGAACAAAATTGGTAGTAACTAGTTCTTTTTGATTTCAACTTAAAGATAAGAACAGTCCATAAGTCTAGTCTAATTATATGACACCCGCGGACAGTTATTAGACATCACTGGACGGATGGTTGAAGCTTTAATTTAAGCGACAACAGGAGCCAAGCTCGGCATGCTAAAAGCAGCCCTAGCTTTGGCTAATAAGTTTTTGGCACTTATTTTATTTCAGCGTGATTTACGTGACAACCGAAATGCACGTTCTGAATATTTTTAGATTATCTTATTATCGAAGCCCAGCATCCCCAGGATTAGACGTCGCACTACGAATGCGGCCCATGCGAATTAAGACCGGATTTGAACGCGCCACTACCTGCCTGCGCGGACAGATAATTGGCGTTCAATTAAGCAAAATAAGGCGTTATTTTCTGTACTGTTGCTTTGTTAAGGTACGGATTTTTTTATCAATCTCTCGTTTTTTAATTTGTTCCCGTTTATCAATCTTTTTTTTACCTTGGCCGATGCCGAATTCAAGCTTAATTAAGTTATGCTTAGTATATATTTTAATAGGCACTAATGTCAAGCCTTGTTCTTTCCTTTTTCCAATCAAATGCTTGATTTGTTTTTTACGCAGCAGCAGTTTGCGTGATCTAGTAGGATTATAATTTTTAATCGTGCTAGCCTTTTTATATAGGGGGATATGAGCGTTGACAAGATAAAATTCAGGTGATTGTCTTATTGTTTTTTTAACAGTTACATACGACCCCTTTAAGCTAATATGTCCGGTTTTTATGGATTTAACTTCATAGCCAGCCAAAACTAAGCCGGCCTCATATTTATCGGTGATAGTATAATCAAAATTAGCTCTTTTATTGTAAGCTAGGGATGGCATATTATAAATATTATTCTTACCTTAATTTTACCTTATTTTCAAGACCTTGTCCCGTTAGATGATTTTTAAATATGACATGAGGGTTGTTTATAAATATTTTACCTTATCTAACAAGGGCTTGCCAAAAGTATTTGAATTATATATAATAAATTCCAGTTAAGAGCTATTTTATAGCTTTTTATTTTAGCTTTGCTCTTAAGAGTTATGGCGGGTTTACTCGCCGAAGCTTTATGAAATAGAGTGAAGGCGGGTATCGTATAGTGGCTATTACATTACCTTGCCAAGGTAGAGACACGGGTTCAATTCCCGTTACCCGCTCCATTAATAAAAAATTGACATTTAACTATAAAGTTATATGCGGAGAACTTGGCGAAAAGCAAAACCGAAGCAAGAAAAGAGATTTCGGGTAAATGAACAGATCAGAATTCCTGAGGTTTTTTTAATTAACGAAGATGGCGAAAGAATGGGGAAAATGACTACTGCCGAAGCTTTAGCTATGGCTCGAGAGGCGGGGCTAGATTTGGTTGAGGTAAATCCCAAAGAGAAAATATCAGTTGTTAAAATTATGGATTATGGGCAGTTCAAGTACGAAAAAGAGAAAAAAGCTCATAAGCAAAAAATTCAGCAAAAGAGAGTAGATACCAAGGGTATAAGATTATCCGTTCGTATCAGTAAGCACGATTTTAAATTAAGAGTAGAGCAGGCCATTAAATTTTTTCAGAAAGGCCATAAGTTAAAAATAGAGCTAATATTAAAGGGGAGAGAAAAGCAACATCCGGAAAAAGCAGTAGAAATAATTAATAATTTTGTAGCTGAACTGGAGAGCTTAGAGAATTTAAACATTATACGAGAGCAAGACTTGACAAAACAGGGAGGAAAGTTTATAATGATACTGATAAATAAAAGCGAATAAAATACAGGAAATCAGGTATTTTAGCCTGTTTTTTATTTTTAGAACGATGCTAGTTGCCAATAATAAGAAAAATTTAAGAAACAAGAAATCGGAATTCGCAATTTGTTAATTAGTAATGTAATTAAATTATGCCTAAAATAAAGACCCATAAAGCTACTGCTAAAAGATTTAATATAACTAAAAATAAAAAAATCAAACAGAGAAAGGCCGGTCAAGACCATTTTAATGCCAGAGAATCAGGTAAAACCGGACGTAATAAAAGGAGAGATATTAATACTCATAGCAGCCATAAAAAGGTTATTAAATCACTAATGCCATATAGCTAATTTTTAATTGTCGATTTACGATTTGCAAATGGAAAACAAATTAACAAGCGGAAATTTTAAATAGGAAATTCAAATATGTCTAGAGTAAAAAGAGGAACAACTCATGTAAAAAAAAGAAGAAGGCTTTTATCTAAAGTTAAAGGTTATAAGTGGGGCAGAAAAAAATTAATTAAGCAGGCCAAGGAAGCTGTAGTTAAAGCGGGGGTGCATGCTTATACTGACCGTAAAAAAAAGAAAAGAGTTAATCGTAACCTTTGGCAAATTAAAATTAGTGCTTTTGTTAAGGAACATGGGCTAAGTTATTCTAAGTTTATTAATTTATTAAAGATTAATAAAATAGAATTAGACCGTAAAATATTGTCTGATTTAGCCGTTAATAATAAAAAGATTTTACTCCAGATAGTTAATAAAGTAAAAAATAAGTAAGTAAATTTGACTAAATTAAATAATCGTGATATAATAAATGAAATTACTAAATATTATACAAATAATTATCGCTATATTATTAGTAACAGTTATCTTGTTGCAAAATCGGGGTTCAGGACTTTCAGGTATATTCGGCGGTTCCGGCAATGTTTACCGAACTAAACGCGGTATTGAAAAGAATCTTTTTATAGCTACTATTATTTTGGCCATATTATTTTTTCTAATTTCCATGGCTAATGTAATTTTATTTTAATGATCCGTTAAATATAGCCAGTTAAATATTAATTTGTGGACTCACCAAAACATAAAATAGCGAATTTGATTAGCAAAAGTAAAAAATTTTTGTTAGATTTTTTATTTAAATTCATCTCTTTTTCTAAATTTAAAAAATTAGATAATAATCATAATAATGAAAAAAATCAGATTGAGTTGGATAAGAAATTAGTTTTTTCCCTAGCCAAATCAAGAATTCCTAATTTAAAGCAGTTAAAATACATAAAGAGATTTTTAAGCAAAAAAGAATTTTGGATTTTATATATTTGTTTTTCGGTTGTCGCAGTTAGTTTAATTTTTAGCGGCATAAGATTTTATTGCAAACATTTACAGGTAGTACCGGTAAGAGGTGGCACATATATTGAGGGTCTTATTGGTTTGCCAAAATACATAAATCCTCTTTATGCTAATATCAGTGATGTTGATAGTGATATTGGTCAATTAATCTACTCTTCTCTTTTTAAACGAGGTAAAGACGGAGAGTTAATAAGAGATTTAGTAGAGAGTTATGAAGTTAGTAAAGACAACAAAATTTATACTTTTACTATCAGGCAGGACGTAAAATGGCATGACAGTAATTTTTTAACGATTGATGATATCATTTTTACTTTTAATACTATCAAAGACAGCAAATATAAATCTCCTTTGCGGCCTGGTTTTATCGGGGTGGAAATAGAAAAGGTAGATAATAGGGGGTTTAAATTTATCTTATCTAATCCTTATGCCGCTTTTTTGGAATTGTTGACTTTTGGCATAATGCCGATTGATTTGTGGTATCAGATATCACCAGAATCAGCTAGTTTGGCTGAATTGAATTTAAAGCCAATCGGATCAGGTCCTTATAAGTTTGATACTTTTATCAAAGACAAACAAGGCAATATAAAAGAATATAATTTGGTTATAAATGAAAATTATTATGGCCAGCTACCCTATATTGACAATGTAAGCTATAGATTTTTTTCTGGTTTTGAAGAAGCTGTTAGTGCCTTAAATGATAATATTATAGAAGGGATAAGTTATTTACCTCAAGAATTTAAAAAAGAAGTATTAACGCCAAATACTTTAAATTTTCATAAATTATATATACCCCAATTAACTGTTATTTTTTTCAATCAGCAAGCCAGCCCGGGTTTAGCCGACAGATTAGTGCGCCAAGCTTTAACCTTGGCTATTAATAGACAAAAGATTGTAAATGAGATTTTGGCTGGAGATGCTTATATTGTTGACGGTCCAATTTTGCCCAATAGCTTTGCTTATTATCAAGACATAACAAAATATAGATATAATATAACAGAAGCGAACCAGCTATTAGAAAAAGCCGGCTGGTTATCGGCAGATATTACCGAAGAAGAAATAGCAGAAGCCGCTTCTTTTATCGAAGCTTTAACAGATGAACAGGAGAATGAATCAGGAGAAGGCGATGCCTTAGATCCTGAACAAGAAAAAATAAAGCAGGAGGCGGCCCTTAAGTTAAAATTGGGAGTAGGCCAATGGCGGAAAAAGGGAGATAATTATTTAATCATTAAATTAAGCACAGTAGAGAGAAATGAAAACGAACAAATTATTACTGCAATAAAGAATTTTTGGGAAAGCGTAGGTGTTAAAACTGAGCTGGAAATATTACCTGCCAACCAGATGCAATTAGAAATAATTAAGCCTAGAAATTTTGAAGCTTTATTTTACGGTCAGGTAGTTGGAGCTGATCCAGATCCTTACGCTTTTTGGCATTCTTCCCAGATTGGCGAAAACGGGCTTAACATCGCTAATTTTTCCAACAAAGAGGCTGATCAATTATTGGAAGATGCCCGTTTAATATCTGACCCAGGCCAGCGCCAAGAAAAATATTGGAGATTTCAGGAAATTTTAGTTGAAGAGTTGCCGGTTATATTTATGTACTCGCCAACTTATACATATGTTCAGAATAAAAAAATAAACAATTTTTCCGTTAATAATATTTTATATCCCTATGACCGTTTTGCTAACATTAATGAATGGTATATAGAAACAGGCAAAAAATGGGAATGGTAGTTATCGTCTTCATAAAATTTTCAAATAGGTTTAATTGGGAAGATCAATTAAGCAGTAAACTACTAAAAGGACTCATAATTAATTTAATCAATAATTTTTAATTTGCCGATGGGGTGAAATTGGTCCGCTTTCGTTCCGTTAACGCGTAACTATGGTGAGGAGAGTAGACTTGTCTACTAGCGCCTAAGACCGGAGCGATGAAATTGCCTGCCTGCGCACGCAGAGCAGACACGCATGTTTATCCCACGCCAATATATTAGATGGGCAAGTGGCGGAATTGGTAGACGCGCTAGCTTCAGGAGCTAGTGGCCGCAAGGTCGTGGAGGTTCAAATCCTCTCTTGCCCACAGATTTTAGCGGGATTGGTGCGGGACAAGGGAGCATACAGGGACAATTCCGCGGAGGTTTAAATCTCCTCATTTCTACGTTTAATAATTTAAAAGTAAAATGCAGAATGAATTATTGTTATTTTTTTTCATTTTGTAAAACAATATTATGATTACAAAATATAAACCGAAAACAAAACAGACAGGTGTCAATTTTGAATCCTTAGCAATGTCTGACAAGCATAGAAGACCTCAAAATATTTCCTTAAAGACCAAAGAAAAAATTAACGTTGCTAAGAGCAGAAAAGTTCAATATACTCCAGCCCAGGCTTATAATCGGGGGAAACTTCGTGTTATGGTGTTAGGCGGGCTAGAAGAAGTGGGGCGGAATATGACTCTTTTAGAATACGAAAAAGAGATTATTATTATTGATATGGGATTGCAGTTTCCGGAAGAGGATATGCCCGGTATTGATTATATTATCCCCAATATAAATTACCTAGAGAATAAAAAGGATTGGATAAAAGGAGTTATTATTACTCATGGTCATTATGATCATATTGGCGCCATTCCTCATTTGATGGGAGAAATTGGCAACCCCTCAATATTTACGGGAAAGTTAACAGCCGGCTTAGTTCGGAAAAGAAATGAGGAATTCAAGAAATGCCCGAAGTTAAAATTAAGTGAAATAAACGAAACAACTCATTTGCAGTTTGGCCGGTCGTTTAAAGTTGAATTTTTACGGATAAACCATTCTATCCCGGATAGTTTTGCTGTTATTATCCATACTCCTATAGGCACAGTTGTCCATACTGGTGATTTTAAGATTGATTATTCGCCGGTCAACGATAAGCCGGCTGATTTGAATAGAATAGCCAGAATCGGAGGCAGGGGCATACTTTTTTTAATGTCGGATTCTACTGACGCGACTGAACCAGGCTATCAGGTTTCTGAGTCATCTATCGGGGATGAAATTGATAAAATATTTGAAAAGATACAAGGCAGGATTATAATCGGCACTTTTGCTTCTCAGTTAAGTCGTATTCAAAAAATATTCGACTTAGCCCATAAACATGGCCGAAAAATATATCTCCAGGGAAGATCAATGAATAATAATGTGGAAGTGGCTCATCAGATTGGTTATCTTAAGTTTAATCCAGGGATATTAATCCATGATGCCGACTTAAGGCGGCTGCCGGATAGTAGGATAATTATTTTAGGAACTGGTGCCCAGGCGGAAAATAGCGCTTTTTTAATGCGAGTTGTTAATGGCGAGCATCGCGCCCTTAGTATAAAGCAGGGCGATACGGTTATTTTTTCTTCATCAGTAATTCCAGGCAATGAACGCAGTATCCAAAATTTAAAAGATAGAATTGTTCGACAAGGAGCTAGGGTAATTCATTATGAAATGATGGATGTCCATGCTGGAGGCCATGCCAAACAGGAGGATTTAAAGCTTATGATGCGGCTTTTAAAGCCAAAGTTTTTTATGCCTATAGAAGGCAATCATTATATGCTACGGGCGCATGCCGAATTAGCCGAACAAGTGGGTATTGCCAGGGAAAATATTTTTGTGGCTGACAACGGCCAGGTAGTAGAATTTTTGCAACAAGGCCGGGAAGTAAATGGTAAATTAACAAAAGAGAAATTACTGGCTGATTATGTAATGGTTGACGGTTTGGGCGTAGGGGATGTGTCGCATATAGTCTTGCGCGACCGCCGGGTTATGTCTGAAGACGGTATGATCGTTGTGATCGCTACCATTGATTCCAGAACTGGAGATCCGATCGGCAACCCCGATATTATTTCTCGGGGGTTTGTCTATATGAAGGAAAACAGAGAGTTAATCGAGAGTACTAGAATGAAAGTTAAAAAATTAGTAAAAGACCACGATTCGCGCACGCCGGCTGACGATGATTATATTAAAAACAAAATAAGAAATGACGTGGGCCAATATTTATTCAGCCAAACCAAGAGAAGGCCGATGGTGTTGCCGGTAGTAATAAAAGTGTAATACCGGGTTAGTCTAAAAAATAATTAAGATTGGTTAATAAAAAAACATAGAAACACAAATTAATTTTTCGTTTCTATGTTTTAATCCGTTTTTATTAGAATTTTATTCGGCAAATTCATCACAGACTATATCCCACATATCCATAAGTTTATCTTCTATAAATTCCAGGTTATCATCATCTGTAAGCTTACCCTTTTCAATAAAATAAGCGATTGTTTCTTCGATAAGCTGTTTATAAGCGTCACGGGTATAAGCCCCCTGCTCCGCCATTTTCTTTTTTACTAATTTTAAAATTTCTTCAATTGTTTGTTCCATACTTCGCTTGTTTATAATATTTATTTTTATTATAATAAATTTTAGTAAAGTGTCAATGATAAAAATATGATTTACGCCCTTGCTCGTTTTTTTAAATTTAGCAAGGAAAAACTTTTTATAATTATGGTTTTTAGAATGAAAATACAATAGTAGCAAGTTATTAAAAATTAATATCTAAGTAAAATTATAAATTAAGCATATTAATTATTACGGTTGGCAAAAAACAAGTCGTTCCCATAGTAAATTGGGCCAAGGGATATTAACCTTGGGGGCCAATATATTGTTGGTTATAATTAAATTGGTATTATTAACAAGAAGATTAATAGCTGTTTTTTTTATTTATTTTATATATAAGCCAATTCGTTTGATTTTGCGCTTTATTTTTTATAAAGTGGTGGTAAAGGCTTATTGTTATTATTTAAGTTTAATAAAAAAATTGGGATGGTCTGATCTAGGAAAAGATTATTTTCATGTTTTTTTTCATCAGAAGTTAGTCCATGTTTTAGTGGTTGTCATTACTTTGTTATTATTATTTATTAATTTGGCGCCTAAAACCAAGGCTGGTGATTGGACCGACAAACCCCGAAAAACAATTCTAGCCAGCTTAATTAAGAGTGAATTTGGCGACTTAGGGGAAGGCGAGCAATTTATCGTAGAATCATTTGACCAAGAAGCCTCTATTTCCACTACCCAGCAAACTTACTTGGACAATTTGGCCAGTTTTAAAGTTCAGCCAAAAGTTAAGCTTGAGGGCGTGGCGGAAGAGGAAGAGGAGGATGAAGTGATGACGACAATTCAAGGAGGAACCGCCATTGTCAAGCCTGATATCGCTTCAACCAAAATAACAAAAAGAGCCAGAACAAAAATAATAACATATACCGTGGAGCCGGGAGATACTATCAGTACTATTGCCGAAGGGTTTGAAATTAGCGTGAATACAATTTTATGGGAAAACAATTTGAGCGCTTATAGTATTATCAGGCCAGGCGACAAACTGACCATTTTGCCGTTAAGCGGAGTAACCCATGAAGTAGTTAAGGGGGAAAATTTAAGCAGTATTGCCAAAAAATATAATATTGAGGAAGAAAAAATTTCGGAAGCTAATAATTTAGCCAGCGATGTTACTTTGGGAATCGGCCAGAAATTGATCATTCCAGGCGGTAAAAAGGAGACCTATGCCCAATATACTTCAACTATATATACCGGTTTTTCGGCTATTCGGGATATTATTAAGGTCCCGGATGCCAAGCCGGCAGCCGGCAATAAGATGAATTGGCCCACGGTTGGTAGCCGCATTACCCAATATTATTCCTGGCGTCATCATGCCATTGATATTGCCAATAAAACAGGTACGCCCATCTATGCGGCTGACGCCGGTACAGTAGAATACATCGGCTGGGGCACGGGATACGGAAACCAGATTGTTATTGATCATGGCGGCGGTAAAAAAACAAGATATGCCCATTTATCCAAATTTTATGTGAAGAAAGGACAAAAGGTAAGCAAGGGAGAGACTATCGGAGCCATGGGCTCAACCGGCTGGTCAACCGGCTCGCATTTGCATTTTGAAGTAATCATTAATGGTGTAAAATATAATCCATTGAATTATATAAGATAATTTTAAATTATAATAATTATGCATATAATACTGGGTTTAATTATGATTATTGCGGGAACTTTGATAGTGGTTAAATCAGAATGGCTACTTAGTAATTTTGGCCGTATTGGTTTTTTTGACCAGCATCTGGGCGCAGAAGGCGGTTCTCGGCTAGGATATAAGTTGATTGGAGTAGCGGTGATTTTTATTGGGATTTTGGTTATGACTAATTTGATTGGCGGATTTTTAAGCTGGATTTTTTCTCCTTTATTAAAATATTCAAGACCGCAATAAATTAAAAGGGCCCGTAGTTCAGTTGGTTAGAATACCTGTTTTGCATACAGGAGGTCAGCGGTTCAAATCCGCTCGGGTCCACTATTGAATTTGAATCTCAAGCAATGGCGATTTTTGCTATAATTAAATTACTATGTTAACATTGACTAAGAATTTAGTGATTAAGATGATTTCGTGCTTATTGCTTTCCCTTTTTTGGGTGGTATTCATTTGGGGGATATGGAGTAAAGGCATATATGCACTGGGAATAAACGCGTTTTTATTTTGGATTTTTACATTGATTCTTTTTATTTGGGTGCTTTATTACAAAAAATATTACAGCTCCAAAGACTTAGTTTGGATAATGCCATTGATTTTAATTGCATTTAGTTATTTAATTTATGACAATCCATTTATTAAAGCTGTAAATGCACTTGTTTATCCGGCATTAGCGGCATTGTTTATAAATTACGGCTTTTTAAAAGAAAAAGAAATAAGACATTGGGATTTAAATTTTATTACTCGCATAGCAGGCCGTTTCTTATTAATTATCAAGAAAATTGGAGACGCGTTCAATTTGTATTTTGACATGATAACACCGAAAAATAAACGAGGCCGTGGCGTTTTTCGGAAGTCGCTTTTGGGTACAGTTTTATTTTTAATTATTGCCTTTACTTTGATAATACCGATATTATCATCCGCTGACACGGTTTTTGCAGCCAGAATGGAAGTAATTTATGAATGGATCAAAAATGTAATTTCAGTAACAATTATTTATAAAATATTAGTTTTTATTATTTTGGCATTATTATTACTTTCTTCCTTGCTTGCCTGGGGCAAGAGATATGACTATAACGAAAAAGAAGAATCAAAAAAGAAAATTGATCCGATTGTATCGGGCATTGTGCTTGGAGGAATACTCGGGCTTTATCTCCTTTTCCTCTGGGTACAAATTGAGAGATTGTGGATAGGCAATTTACCTTTCGAATTCAAGGATACTGAAAATTTAGTAAAGAGCGGCTTCTGGCAATTATTTTTCCTTTCGGGTATCAACACACTGGTATATTTTTTTACTTATAGGAAAACAAATGTTTTTGTTCAAAGAGTCCTGGTCATTTTTACAACCGCCTCACTCTTTCTTTTGATTTCAGCTGGGCACAGAATGGGGCTCTATATAACTTTTTATGGATTAAGTTATGAGAAGTTTTTTGCATCGTACACCGTGATTTATAGTGCAGTTTTGTTTATATGGCTAATTACAAGATTATTTATGAAGCATCGCGCAAACGTATTTAAATTTTTAATTATTTTATTTCTTTGGATGTTTTCTGTAATAACAATATTACCGATTGAACAATTTATACTAAGAACTAATATAGCACTGTCGAAACTTGAAAGTTCACGAATTAGGCTATTTGAATTAACAATGTTATCCCCAGACGTCTTAACACTTGTAAAAAGATATAAAGACGATGGTGTATTGAATGAAAAATTAGATTATCTCGAAAGAGAAGGGGGAAAAAAATTAGAAGAAGATTTTGATTGGACGCCATGGATAGAGAAGCAAGAAAAGAGAATTGCTGATAAGAAATGGTATGAGAAAAATATCATAAACTATTTGCAGTAAAAAATTATTTCTAAAGTTTATTTCGCAAAAGGCCTATATAATAAGGCTCCAATTTTGTCAAACAATCCTCACATTTGACAGTAGTTTTTTAACAGTTCAGTAAGATTAGTATTTATAAAAACTACCTTTTTTTAGGTGTTTTTTAGTTTTTAGATCGGTGGTTTTGGTGCAAAAGCCCCGATTATTTTTAATCCCTATTTTCTGCCCCAAGCAACCTATTAGAATCAAATATGCGCTAATTACCACATTGTTTTTAAAGATTTAAAAATATAGTAAGCATTATTTATTTTGACAAACAAAAAGTTGCTAAATTTGATTTAACAATAAAAGAAGGGATAAGACGGCATATTTACTAATTTAATTAACCTGAAAAAGCCGAGCGTAAAATACTCGGCTTTAAAATACTTAATTTTAAGTTTGAAAAATATGATTTAATATGATGTAATATTGATATGGGAAAAGACAAAAATACCCGCCAAAGCGGGGCAGACAAGTTAATAATAATTGACGGTAATGCTTTAATTCACCGCAGTTTTCACGCTTTACCGCCAACCATGACCACTAAGCAAGGGGAAATGGTTAATGCAGTTTATGGCTTTACTACTGTCTTGCTTAAGGCTATTCGGGAATTTAAACCAAATTATATGGCTTTAACTTTAGATAAAAAAGGCCCGACTTTTCGGCATCAGAAATACAAAGAATATAAGGCTAAAAGAGTAAAAGCGCCAGATGATTTATATAAACAAATCCCTCGAATAAAAGAAGTGGCTAAAGCTTTAAATATTCCTATTTATGAGATGAGCGGTTTTGAGGCCGACGACTTGATTGGTACGGTGGCGGCTAAGGTTGACAGCGGGATTGAGAAGATAATCGTAACTGGTGATTTAGACACTCTGCAGTTAGTAGATGAGCATACTAAGGTCTATACTATGAGCCGGGGTTTGTCAGACAGCAAGACTTATGACCAGAAAGCGGTTAAAGTTCGCTTCTCTCTGGCCCCGCAACAGATGATAGATTTTAAGGCCTTGCGCGGCGATCCCAGCGATAATATTCCCGGAGTGCCCGGCATTGGCGAAAAAACCGCGATTGAATTACTTAAAGAATTTAAGAATTTAGATAATATTTATAAGAATATTAATTCTAAAAAAATTAAAGACAGAATTCGGGGGTTGCTCAAAGATCACGAAAAAGAAGCAAAAATGTCCAAAGATTTAGCAACGATCAGGCGCAATGTTAAAATTGGTTTTAAATTAGCCGACGCCAGATTCGGTGATTTTAATGCAGACAAAGTCGTAAAGTTATTCAGTGAGCTGGAGTTCAGGTCATTGCTGCCTCGTTTTCAGACTTTAATCAAGGAAAAAGCCGGCCAATCCGGCAAGGAACAAGAGACAGCCGCAGCTGACAAATTTGTCCGGAACAAAAGAATGTTTAAATATTATTTGGTTGATAATGACAAAAAATTTAATTCTTTTTTAGCTAAGCTAAAAAGACAAAAACATTTCGCTTTTGATACAGAGACCTCGTCATTTGACCCCCTGATTGCTGATTTGTTAGGAATTAGTTTTTCATGGAAGGCTGGAGAAGCCTATTATTTGGCAATGCAAAATGCCTGCCCGACAGTGCCAGTCAATGGCAGGCGGGCAAAAATTACGACGCAAAATAGAAGAAATTTATTTAATTACAAAGGTGAAAAAGGAGAATTATCTCCCTGGTTGGGAAAATTAAAGCCAGTATTGGAAGATGAAAAAATTAGAAAATATGGCCATAACATAAAATTTGACATTAGAGTTATGCAAAGTCAAGGCATAAATACGGCTGGTATTAATTTTGATACTATGATTGCTTCTTATCTTTTAAATCCAGGAACGCGCCAACACAATTTAGACGCCTTAACTTTCACTGAATTGGGTTATGAAAAAATAAGCAAAGAAGAAATATTAGGTAGCGGCAGAAATAAGATTAGTTTTAGTGAAGTTGATTTAGAAAAACTTTATTTATATTCATGTGAAGATGCCGATTTTACTTATCGGCTGGTTAAAAAGTTGGATAAGCAGCTAAAAGAACAGAAATTGGATTTATTATTTAAAAAAATTGAAGTGCCTTTGGTTTTGGTTTTGGCACAAATGGAAAATAGCGGTGTTAAGATAGATAGTAAATTTTTAGCTAAAATGAGCGAAAAAATGTCAAATAAATTAAAGCAGCTGGAAAAAGGAATATATAAACAGGCTGGTGTAAAATTTAATATTAATTCAACTCAGCAGTTGCGGAGAGTGCTTTATGAAAAATTGGAAATACCCATAGACAATATTGGCAAGACTAAAACCGGGTTATCAACGGCTGCTGAAGAGTTGGCTAAATTAAAAGACTTACATCCGATTATTTCCTTAATTCAGGAGTATCGGGAATTAACAAAATTAACCAGTACTTACATAAACGCTTTGCCGGAATTAATATGTTCTAAGACCAGCCGTTTACATACCAGCTTTAACCAGGCTATTACCGCTACCGGCCGCTTATCTTCCACTGAACCGAATTTACAAAATATTCCCATACGAACTGACTTAGGCCGGGAAATCCGCAAGGCCTTTGTCACAAAAAAAGGATATAAATTAGTCAGTCTGGACTATTCTCAGATTGAATTGCGCTTAGCGGCCCATATGTCAGGCGACAGGAAAATGATAAAAGCGTTTAAGAATAAAGCCGACATCCATGCCTCTACGGCCGCGGAAATAAACCAGGTTAATCCGCAAATTATAACGCCAGCGATGCGCCGAGAAGCTAAAGCCATCAATTTTGGTATTCTCTATGGCCAAGGCCCGCACGGATTGTCGCAAACAGCTGATATCCCTTATTGGCGAGCCAAAGAATTTATTGAGCAATATTTTATTGTTTACAAAGATATAAAAAAATTTATTGACAGTACAATAAAATTAGCACGCCGCAAGGGCTATACAGAAACTTTATTCGGCCGGCGCCGCTATTTGCCGGAAATAAACTCTTCCGTAGTCCAGGTGCGCAAAGCAGCTGAAAGAATGGCTATTAATACGCCCCTGCAGGGCACGGCGGCGGACATGATTAAGGTTGCCATGATTGATATTTACAAGATGTTAGAACAAAATTATAGAAAAGAGGAGATTAAGATGTTACTACAAGTACATGACGAATTATTATTTGAAATTAAAAGCTCTAAAATAATTGAATTATCTAAAAAAATTAGAAATATAATGGAAAATGTGATTAAATTAGAAGTTCCGGTAATAGTTGATGTTAGCATGGGGGATAACTGGGGAGAAATGAAAAAAATTAAAGATTAGTTAATTAGCTTTTAACTCCCGCTAAAGGAGCAATTAGTTAAAGATTGGATAAATTATTATGTTAAATAAAGAAATAAAAAAATTGCAAAATAAGAAAATAGCTATACTTGGCTTGGGCATAGAAAATTATGCTTTGGTTAAATTTTTATTAGCCAAAAAAGTTAAGTGTATGATAACGATTTGCGATAATAAAAGCAAAATAGAGCTGGGCGATAGATATAGAACATTAAAGAATAGAAAAAATATTGCCTGGGAGACGACTAAATATGTCTATAAGCATTTAGATGGTTTTGATATTTTGTTTCGTTCCCCGGGTTGGCCCAGATTTGACCAAGCCATTAAAGATGCGGTGAAGATGGGAGTGGAATTGACCAGTCCCATAAAATTGTTTTTTACAATATGTTCAACTAAAAATATTATTGGCGTTACCGGCACTAAAGGCAAGGGGACGACCGCCAGTTTGGTTTACGAAATTTTGAAGAAAGCCGGCAGACGAGTATGGCTTGGAGGTAATATCGGCATTGCCCCCTTTAATTTTATAGAAAAGATTAGAAAAAACGATTGGGTTATTTTAGAATTATCCAGCTTTCAGTTAGAAGATATGACTGTTAGCCCGCATATAGCCGTAATAGTTAATTTTACTAAAGAGCACTTAGCGCCAGCTGATCCGTATAATCCTAATTATCATATCAGTAGCCAGCATTATTGGCGGGCTAAGTTGAATATTGCCAGATGGCAAAAAAGAGGAGACAAGGCCTTTGTTAATGAAAATCTTAAGGCAAAAATAAAAAGGTACGTTTTTAAGGGCAGGATAATCTATTTTTCCAAATCAAATTTTAAAACTAGATTGATAGGAGAACATAATAAAGAAAATCTCGGGGCAGCCATTAAGTTGGCAGAATCTCTTGAAATTAAGAACCGAATTATTAAAAAGGTAGCAGAAAGTTATAAAGGACTAGAGCATAGACTGGAATTTGTCAGGAAAGCGCGAGGTATCGCTTATTATGATGATAGTTTTGCTACGACCCCGGAGTCAGCTATAATTGCCTTAAAGTCTTTTTCATGTCCGGTCATTCTTTTAGCCGGAGGCGCGGAAAAGAATTCGGACTTTAAAGAGTTAGCCAGAGAAATAAAGAAACGGGTTAAATTCACGATTTTATTTAAAGGCGAAGCTATGGCTAGAATTAAAAAAAATTTATTAAGGCTAAAAATACCAAAAAGCAAGATAAGGCCAGTAGAGAGCATGAAAGAGGCGGTTAAATTTGCCCGGGTTAAAGCCGGTAAAGGCGATGTAGTCTTGCTTTCTCCGGCTTGTGCCAGTTTCGGCATGTTTAAAAATTATAAAGAAAGAGGAGAAATGTTCAAGAAAGAAGTAAGAAAAATAAAACAATAAATTTCTGTATGATTATTTTTATTTACGGCGAAGATACTTATCGGAGCCGGCAAAAATTAAAAGAAATAAGAGACAAATATCTGCATGACGTTGATCCAGGAGGCAGTAGTATAATTTCTATTGACGGAGAAAATGCGACTTTAGAAAAAATAAATGAGACAATAGGGTCTTCTTCCTTGTTTACTAAAAAGAGGATGATAATTATCGAAAGGTTATTCGCCAATAAAAATAAAACAATATTTGACCAGCTTTATAGTTATTTTCAGCAAAGCCCCTTTTTGTTCAAGGGCAGTGGGACAAAGAGAAAAAAGACAGACGTTGATAATATTATTGTTTTTTGGGATGATATGACCGGGAAACAAACAGTGAATAATAAATTTTGGCGATTTTTAAGCAAGCAGAAATACACACAAAATTTTAAAACATTCTCTAACACCGAGGCTACCAGCTGGGTAAAAAGAGAAGTTAAGGCCCAGGGGGCAAAAATAAAACATCAGGCCGCTTTCAGTCTAACCAGCTTATTAGGCAGTAATTTATGGCAGCTAGTTAATGAAATTAATAAGTTGATCAGTTATAAACGCGGGCAACAAAAGAAATTTTTAAATAGCGACAAGGAGGTAATTATTGAAGCGGAAGACGTAGAAAGATTGGTTAGAGGTAATTTTAATGAAAATATTTTTGCTTTAACCGACGCTGTTAGTAATAAGCGAAAATCTTTAGCCATGAAATTATTTGAGCAAGAGATAGAAGCGGGCACAACCGAGAGCCATTTAATTTTTATGGTCATAAGGCAGTTTAGGATTCTGCTGCAAGTGCGGCAGAGTTTAGACAAAGGCCATACGGCCAGGAAAATTATTAGTCAGTTGGGCTTGCATCCTTTTGTAGTACAGAAATGTTTAACTCAAGTACGCAATTTTTCCTTGCCTACTTTAAAAAATATTTTACATCGCTTAATTGTGATTGATAAAAAAATAAAATCCGGACAGACAGAAACAAAATCAGCCTTAGGCATGTTTATAGCTAGGTGTTAATTTTTATAAAAAAGCGCCAACAAATAACCCAGTCTTATTCAATATATAAAGACTGGGCTATTTTATGATTTATTTTAGAATTTATTTAGCTTTTTTAATTTGATTTAATTTTTTATGTAATCTTGATTTTTTCCGGTCGCGCGTATTTTTTTTAATTACGCCCTTTTGAGCCGCTTTATCAAGGGCTTTAAAAGTTTGTTTAACTAATTCCTGCGCTTTGTGGTCGTCTGCGCTAATGGCTTGGCGACTTTTTTTTATTAAATTTTTAGCATTATTTTTTATTTTCTCATTATAAATTTTTCTTTTTTTACTTTTACGCAATTCCTTTTTTGCTGATTTGATATTCGGCATATATGTTTAAGTTGACCAAGTAATCAATTAATTAGTTAAATTGATGAGAGCACTATTTAAAGTTAGCACGTTTTTTATATTTTAGCAATAAGCCGTATAGAAATATAATAAATATTATTAATAAGCTTATTGCTTGGGGAGAGCGTAGTCCAAAAAGCATGGGAGTAGAATCTATTCGTATAAATTCCACACTAAATCGCAATAAGGAGTACATTAGAAGATAGTTTATCAAAACGGATTGATAAAAATTATTCTTTTTCTTTATAATCAAATAGTGAATAAAAATTAAAACAGCAAAAATTAGAAAATTACCAATTGACTCATATAGAAACGTAGGATGGAAAAATTGGCTATTATAAAAATCCAAAATTCTGTTATCCGGCACAATCGGGATGCCCCAAGGCAGGTTGGTCGGCTGGCCAAAAATTTCCTGGTTAAAATAATTCCCCCAGCGGCCGATAGTTTGCGCTAAAGCCAGGCCGGGCACGTAAATGGCAGTCAGCAGCCAAAAATCTATATTATTTTTTTTAGTAAAGAACCAAATAAAAAAAATTCCGGTTATTAGAGCGCCATGGAAAGCCAAGCCGCCTTGCCAAAGCTTAAACATATTTAAAGGATGCTCTAGATAAAAAGGCAGTTCTAAAATAATATGGTAAAGACGGGCCCCGATAATACCGCCGAGAATTAGCCAAAAAATAGAATCAATAATAATAGTTTTCGGTATATTATAATATGGGGCTAATTTAAGGACCACTAAAATACCAATCAGAATTCCAGTAACAATCAAAACGCCATACCAATATATATTGATCGGGCCAAAAGATATGAGAATAGGATTTGGCAGGTAAGAGTGAAGAAAATTTATCATATTTAATAATATTATTGCTATATTGTTATCTTGCTATATTGTTATATATTAGTCAAATAAAAGAGCCGAGACTTGGGATGTCTCGGCTTTTTGTTTATTTTGGCTAACTAATAGGATATCCGTTTGCCAGAAAATACACGGCTGTAATTTTTGTTAGATTTCGCCTCCATGATTCTGCGCATATATAGCGGCAGTTCAGTGGGCAGTTCATTGAAACAGTATTTTTTATGAGTTACATTAGAAGAATAAAGAAAAATACCAAATCCTAAAATACCAACTATTAAAGGTGTCATACCCAAAAACCATGATTCATAAGGCGTTGCGTCTCCGGCCAAAGCCATTGTTTGCATATTGCAGAAACCAAAAACAGCGATGGCAACAAAGAAACTTGAAGTTAGAAGTTTTTTTATCATTACATTTCTCCTTTTTATTGATGATGTGCATTTTTTGTTTTAACCAAATTGATAATATCACTTTTTTCATTTTTTGTCAAGGTTTTAAAAAAAACAATTATTTGTTATAATAATATTAAGATTAATTTTATTAAATACTTTTAATAGTGGGGGGGGCTATTATGAGTGATATAAAAAAAGATGGTGATAAGGAAGACGGAGGTAGAGACGGAGAAATAGACCATAACAATCAGGAAGGCAGAGCAATGAGCCTTGGGCATTCAGAAGACTGGGATGCAACCGGGAGCGGGAAGACACTCGTAAACAAAAATGATGTAGCACATGCGAGAATGAGGCAAGGAGAACTAAAATAAAAATGGGCAGGTTCTTGACTTGCCCTTTTTTCTTGTTGAATTTATACTATAGATATGGATAAACAAAACAAGAAAGTAGTATTTTCCGGGATTCAGCCCAGCGGTAATTTACATATTGGCAATTATTTAGGGGCGATTTCGCAGTGGGTTAAAATGCAGGAAGAGTATTTTTGTATTTTTTGCGTGGTGGATTACCATGCTATTACCATAAGGCAGGATCCAGCCATTTTAAAGAAAAAAATAATTGAGGTAGCTAAGACATATTTAGCCTCTGGCATTGATATAAAAAAATCAGTAATTTTTCAGCAGTCCCATCTAAGCGAACACACCGAGCTGGCTTGGATTTTAAATTGTATTTTATGGGTACCAGAATTATTTAAAATGACACAATTTAAAGATAAGTCGGGTTTAAATAAAAGGGAAGAACGAATTGAGAAGATGTTAAAAGAAAAAGTCGAATCTGGTGGAGCACACGACTATGTTAAATTGGTTATTGACCAGAAGAGAGATTTAGATTTTTGGGTAAAACAGTTAAGCGGAGAGTCAGTTTTGGAGGAATCAAAAATTAATGTAGGTCTTTATGATTACCCCGCCTTGATGGCGGCAGACATATTACTGTATAATACTGATGCGGTGCCGGTGGGCGAAGATCAGGCCCAACACGTAGAATTAACCAGGACTTTGGGCCGGAGATTTAATAAATTATTCGGAGAAACGTTTAAAATCCCGGAAGTAATTTTAAGAAAAGAAGGAGCGCGCATAATGAGCTTGGATGATCCTAAGAAAAAAATGAGCAAAAGCGCTAGCAGTGAATATAATTATATTGGTTTAACGGATGAGCCGGAACAAGCGGCGAGAAAGATTATGAGAGCGGTTACTGATTCAGGTAAAGAAATTATTTTTAATGAAAATAAAAAACCGGCCATATCTAACCTACTGACTATTTATTCCCTCCTGTCTGGTAGCGCCATCAGGGAATTAGAAAAGAAGTATCAAGGCAGAGGGTACGGCGAGTTTAAAAAAGATTTAGCCGATATTGTAAATGAATTTTTAACCAGTTTTCAGAAAAAATTTAATAGCATTAGCGACCAGGAGGTAATAACTATTTTAGATAATGGCGCAAAGAGAATAAGGCCGACAGCCGAAGAGACAATGAAAAAAGTAAGGGGAAAAATCGGGATAAGATAATTTTTTTAATTTGGTTACTATATGGATATAAAAGATCTAGTCAAAGATTACAAGGACTTGCCCAGTTATAGATTTGAGCAAAAATTAAACGAATTAGTAAGAAGAAACTATCGCTATGCGAATTTAAATCAGAAAAACCGCAAGGTTATTACGGATTTAGTTAAAAAATATTCTGGCAGGATTAAAGACGGCCGAGGAATAACTTACGATACAATTCGCCGGGAATGCTATAATCTTCATCAAAAAAGAATAAAGCTTGGCTTGACCGAGGAAGACTTAAAAGATATAAAGGAAGTTTTAGGGATGTTTAAAAAATAGGATTTGAACGCGTCACTACGAATAGCGCCCATGCGAATGAAGATAGGATTTGAGCGCGCTACTATCCTTCGGCAGACTCGGCATGGGTGAATGCGGCTCATGCAAATAAAATAATGTAAATATAAAAGAAGACAAAATTATTATTATGTCTTCTTTTTGTGTTTTTTAGGCGTGTTATTTTTATTAGCCTATTATTTTAAGCACCTCATCTCTTTTTTCTTTCATCAACTTTTCAGTTTTAGCCTCAAGATTAAGACGAATTTTTGACTCAGTATTAGAGCCGCGGACATTAAACCAATAATCAGGGTATTCAATAGTAATTCCGTCTAATTTATTAATTTTAGCATCATTATATTTTTTTTCAATTTTTTTAAAAACAATTTCCTTATTTTCCACTACCCGATTAATTTCCCCGGAGTGAAAATATTTTTGGTATGGTTTTATATATTCAGATATCGGCTTGTCGGTTTCTGAAAATTCCTGAAGAAGTTTTAAGGTTATTATAATAGGGATTTCAAAACAACCAATATCCATGTTTAAGAAGAAATGTCCGGAAGATTCACCGGCAAAATACGCCCCTTCTTTGATTGTTTGTTCTTTAATTAAGGAGTGCCCTACCCGCGTAACTATCGGAATACCACCATGCTTTTCAATCAGATCACGGGTAATTTTTCCTGGGCGGATGTCATAACAGATTTTCTCTCCAGGCTTTTCTCGCAAAAATAGCATAGCCAAGATTCCCCTAATGATTGATTGGGCAATAACTTTGCCCAGGCTATCAATAAAAAATATCCTGTCGCCATCTCCGTCGATCGCTATACCTAAATCAGCCTTTTCTTCTCTAACCCTTTTTTGTAAGACTATTAGATTTTTTTCTTTAAGTGGGTCAGCTTCATGAGCCGGAAAGGTCCCATCCAGGGTAAAATTCATTTTAATAAGCTGGCAAGGGAGATATTTAAATAAGGCATCCATGTATTGAGCACCCATACCATTGGCCGGGTCAATTACTATTTTTAATGGTTTAATTTTTTTAATATCAACAAAATTTAGATCATTTTTAATTTGAGTTTGTAAGACATCATTTCTTTTAATAATATTTCCTTTTTGAGCGGCTGATTTAAATTTGTTATTTATTACTAGGTCACGCAGGATAAACATGCCAGTTTCTCCGCTGACAGGAATAGCCTTGTCTCTTGTTACTTTAAATCCATTCCACTCTGGCGGATTATGGGAAGCGGAAACTATGATACCACCGTCATATTTAAAATAAGCAACAGCAAAATAAAACGTGGGAGTTGAAGCCAGGCCTATGTCAACAACATCAGCGCCGGCTTCGGTTAAGCCCCTAATAAGCGACTTTTTAAGCGCCGGTGAGGAGAGCCGCATATCTTCGGCCACAACGATAGTCAACTTATTTTTATAAATTTCTTTTTGCCTAAGTTCCACGTAAGCACAGCCAAGGCGATAGGCGGTCTCTTCGTCCAAGTCTTTTCCGTAAATACCGCGGATATCATAAGCTTTAAAAATATCAGGATTGATTTGCATAATGATTAAATTATTTACTATATAAGATTTTTTTATTTGCGATGGAGGAATATAATAAACTAAAAGCGGCAGCGATTAGGAATGAAAAAAGAAAAGGATGAAAATTTAAATAAAATAATGTAATTAAAAGCGGCATAACAATAATTCTACTGAGATTAAAGATTATTTCCCTTTGCACAATAAATTTAAAATAATCCGTTTGCTGGGCCAAGCCATAAGAGTAAGTACTCCAGTCTATATGGAGTATTTTTTCCACTATATTTTTATAAGAATCAATAAATAAAATTTTTATTGGGCTGTTGGCGAAAATTCTTCCGGCCCATCCAAAAAAATAGAACAAGGTAGTAAATCGTAATAATTTAATTTTATTATATTTATCCGTAAGTTGTCCAGCAATATAATAAACAAAAAT
>CAZXKB010000120.1:0-2260 GCA_964641285.1 uncultured Gammaproteobacteria bacterium
CACTGCAGGGCATTTACCCTACAGGTAGTTATCTTTACACCCTGCGCCAGAGAGTGCAGGGCTTTATTCGGATGTGCCCCATTTGTAGCGGGGCTTTTGCCGCTAGGCAAAATAACATTCGGATGTACCCCATCATTCGCATGTGCGGCATTTGTAGCGCCGCTTTCGCGAAGCGAAAAAACATACATTTGTAGTGGGGCTTGCCAAAGGCAATAACATAAAAAATACCACCCTATTTTGGGTGGCTTTCCTCTGATTATAATCTAAAAAATTAATCACAATTTAATACGAAAACAAGCCACCCGAAAGGGAAGTAATAAAAGCAATAAATTCAATAAATTTTTTCTGGCAACTTGTATCATATATTAATATTGTAATACATTTTTAAAAAAAATCAACCCCGGAATTCGTATTCCGGGGCTTTGGTTTTATTTAAGGCCTGGTTTTGCCATCGGGTCGCTTTCAACTTTAATTGAATCTTCATAATGCTTTTGAAGACTTTCTTTATCTTTACTTTTTGAAACATTGCTTTCTTCATCTTTCTTTTCTTGCATCTTCAAGCCCTCTTTTTCCAGGTTAAATGTCATCTTAGCGCCTCCCTTTAATTAAATTGCTACAGCTATACCCTAAGTCAACAAACTTAAGATAAACTTCCGGGGTTGGGTCTTTGCCGTAAATAACAGCTCTTTATTTTTTACCAGCTCTAAAAATTTAAAAGGTTTTGTTATCCGATATACTAAAAAACCCAGCCAATACTTTTCGTCCTCGGTCACTTCTGCCCCCTTCCTTTAAATGTTTTAAATGAACTAAATCTAAAAAGCCGCCTTCCCTTGAAGACGGCCTTTTATAATATTTCTATTTGCTTAATTTATATCTTCAAAGGATAGTAAAAATCATCATTAATAATGATTTGAATAATGCTAATGATAATTTGTGGTATTCTTTGCAGCATATCTATTTTATTAAATAGAAATATATAAATTAATTACTTGCGGGATCGGGGAAGAAAATGATGTAAAAATTAACTTTCTTCCCCTTGTATAAACTGTGTCTACGTTGTTGGAACTAATATATTGTCGAAGAAATAGCCTTTCTTAATTGTTCTGTTATTTTGGGAATAATCCTTTGCTTAAGGTCTTGCTGGCGAAAAAGCAGCCTCTCCTTCTTTCCTGACGGGACTTCTGGGTTCTGCATCTTAACCCTTATCCGCTCAAGTTCAACAATGTGGCTGCCCAAAGAAAAATGCAATGTTTCGGCACTTGAAGACAAAGACGATAAATTACTTACTCCACCTACATTTAAATCCATAATAACCCCTCCTTTTTTATTATTCCATAAAATTCTATTCCGAACTATGAATTTACAGCTTATACTTCTTTTTTCGCCCCTCCTTTCTTTTTTATAAAATGAACATTTTGAAACCACCCTTGGTGCTCCTTGGGTGGCTAATTGATATTTAATCTAATTATTTAATCATCTCTTAGCCGCCCAAAACTCCCACAAAATAATAATCATGCCTAAACCAAAGGTCAGGACAATCATTACGGAATTGGCTATATTTTGGATGGCTGTTTTTATCATAGCTATATTTATTTTAATAAATTTTTAATTTTTGTCAACACAAAATATTTTATCTATTATTAAACAAAAAATATGAAAAACACTCAACTTCTTTCTGTTTTTCCACAAAAATATCCTACTTAACTAAAATGTTGGCCAGCTGTTTAATTAAAGAAACTACTACTGGCGGCGCTAATAAGCTATAAGCGTCTTCGCCCTCGTCGTCTTTAATTATCCATGATCTTTCCTTGGTTATAACCTTATTCTGGTTATCCAGCTCATAGACATACTCCGGGGTAATCTCATAATCATCAACTAAATTTTTTGCCAGTTTAACTGATATGGAATTGCGCAGTAATACTTTCGGAACACCATGCAAAGAAAATACTTTCTCAATCAGCTGATCGTCTAATTTAAGCCTTTTTTCAATAGCTTTTATGCCCAAATTATCTCCTTCTTTGGCTTCCATTCTGGCCTCTCCGCAGGCAGAATTATCGCACCTTAAATAAAACTCCTCTTTTTTAGCATCATAGCCGACTTTCTGCGTGGTAAAAAGCTTTAAATTCCGCGGAGTTTTGCATTTCGGACAGACTACCCGATATTTCATCCGTTCATCAATCACGGCTTCGGGGATATCAATGGCCACAAATATGTCAGAATCTTCCCGGTAGTTGATTAAATCCCTAAAAAGCAACGAATA
>CAZXKB010000121.1:0-3117 GCA_964641285.1 uncultured Gammaproteobacteria bacterium
TAGCCAGCTTCTGTCAAAACATTGGCGTCCACAATAGTAAAAGGCACATTAAGTGCTTCAGCTAATACTTCTGCCAATAAAGTCTTACCGCAACCCGTAGGCCCAATCAATAAAATATTATTTTTCTGAATCTCTATGTCATTAAAAAATAGCCGGTTAATTCTATTATAATGTTCATAAACTGCTACTGAAATTATTTTCTTAGCCTGTTCTTGCCCAACTACATATTTATCAAGTAAATTTTTAATTTCTATGGGCTTAGGTACTTCAAAAAGTTTCAATATTTTATCTTCTTCTTCTAAATTACAAATCATTTTAGAGCCCTTAGTAATACATTCAGAACAAATAAATGCAGTCCTATCTTCATTTTTTATAAAATGTTTAACCTCACTTCTGCCTTTACCACAAAACGAGCAATGAACTTCATTTATACTATTCCTCTTATCCATTATTTATCTCCTTTTTTAAAAGTGCATTAAAAGTTAAAATTATTAACTTATTAAATTATTTTTAGCTTTTTGTGCGCCCAGAGGGATTCGAACCCCCGACCGTTTGCTTAAGAGGCAACTGCTCTACCAGGCTGAGCTATGAGCGCCCCCCCTACACTCTATAGGAGCTTCGGAGGGCAAGCCATTTCAAATAAAAAAGCTTGCCATCCAAAGCTTTGTTGCTTAGCAACAAAGCGTAGGATGGTAGCTGGGGTGGGGATTGAACCCACGACCTCGGCGTTATGAGTGCCGCGCTCTTACCAACTGAGCTACCCAGCCCTATCTAATTTTATTTTTAAGCATCTTCTACCAGCTGCGGTTTTGAAGTAAAGCTCTCTTTTTCTGGCTTCCCCGAAATTATCATATTCTTCCTTGTATAGAACTCTAACATTATCCATTCTTTTAGTAGTCTTTGTTTTTCCACGTTTATGTTCTAATAATCTACGTTTAAGGTTATTGGTCATGCCTTTATATAAATTACCGTTATTATCTTATAACACATATACCGTATACATAAATTAGTCGCATGCTCCCCGCCCGTACCGAACGGTACGTTCGGGCGGGTTACCAACTGAGCTACCCAGCCTCAATAACTTACAGCTATTATGTGCACCCGGCAGGACTCGAACCTGCAACCCCCTGGTCCGAAGCCAAGTGCTCTATCCAGTTGAGCCACGAGTGCATTTAACATTATTTATAATTATTCTATATGGTTTATTTTGGTCCGACCTGCCCGCCGAAGCTTTAGCGTAGCTGGGAGTCAAGCGTGATACTTGTCCCGATGAATATAGGGGTCCGTCTAACCACGGGAGCATTATAAACATTCTAAATTATAAAAACTCCTTTGGGGAGCTCAAAATTATACTAACATAATATAATAAACAAATCAAGCTTTACGTCTACTGGCTTTTCTTGCTCCTTTTTCATCAGAGCCGAAATGATGAGGAATTTCATGTTTAACCGTGCTAATAACTTGCTGGCTGATTTCCTGCTCGTTTCTGGCGTATTTACAAATCGGCTGCCTAAATATAGTAATTTTATCCGGTAGGACCGGTCCAAAATTTAATTTTTTAGCCTGGGCATAGCCCTCAAACAAACCAAACAGCATATAATCATTCCGGCCACGCCCTACCTTTCCTAATTGCTCTTTGGTCGGATAATCTTCTATAAAAATAGCTACATTGTTTAATTTACTTTTAAATTTTTCCGGCAAACTTTCTAAGGCTTCTCTAACTAATTTTTCAAATTTTTCTTTGCTTACCTTCATGTATTTCCTAAAAATTATTTCGTTAATATCGCATAATAATTATATTTATCCCTATAAATCTTTTCAACTTTTAACCCTGCTTTTTTTGCTGTTCTTTTCAATCCTCTTTTAGTAAAAGCATGGTAATATCTTTGAGACTTTACATTAAAACCCGAAAATAAAATATCACCTAAGTCCATTTTATTTTTTTTAATCAACTTTAATAAAAAGAACTTTAAAATCAAATATCTGAATTTCTTCTGGCCCCATAAATTCCAAACCGTTATCACTATGCGCCCGTTATTTTTTATTTTATTTTTTAACTGCCGAAGAGCCTGAACACGCAACTCTTTTCCTGGTAAATGATGGATAATGGCCACGGCAAAAACATAATCAAAATTAAATTCATTTAATTCACCTAACTTCAGAATGTCTCCAACTTTAAAATTCCTCTCCGGATATAGACTCTTTGCATGCTGAATTAATCTCTCGTTAGTGTCTATCCCTATATAATCCAATTCTTTTCCTAAAAAAGCCTCGAGCAGCCGGCCATTACCGCAGCCAACATCCAATACCTTCTCTCCGCCTTTAACTTTCTTGGCTAATTTAATTAAATTATGCCAAAGCGGCTCTAAATGCTTTTTTCTGGTTTCATGATATTCGTCTGCGATTTCTTCGTAATTGCGCCTGACCATCTTCAATAATTCTTTTTGCGTTTGCTTATTCATGCAAATAAAAAAATTAATTAATAACAGAATTTAGTTAATATATTTAATTAACTACTTCATGGCTTCACTCGCCCGCCGTAGCCTTGGCGTAGGTGGGTTCATGTTTATTTTTTAACATTTTTTTAAAAAAAAGAAAAGGACAGATTAAACGAATTAAAAAATCAAATTTTTATTTACTTCTTTTTAGTCTTTGCTAAAACCAGCTTTATCTCATCATAGCTAATTGCATCGCCTAAAACCTCCTTAATCGGCTTTAATTTATCGCCGTCCACTTTTTTGATAGCCTGCTTAATTTTTCTCTGCTTTTCTTTACTAACAAACTTATCAATATCAATCGGCAAACCCTTCTCTATTAAATAGCATAAATGCTGAACAATCGTGCCTTCGGTTACTTTTCTGGCTTTAGTCATTTGGCTAATAGATAATTCTTGATTATATAAATCAAAAGTTTCCAGCTGGGTTAATTTAGTCGCCAGTTTTACTTCTTTTTTCTTTTTTCCTGTTTTTTCCCCTTGAAAAGCGCTGTCTTTTGTGGGTTGGTTACTCTTTCTCTCATAGCCATTCTTAGTCAAACAATTATCGCATTTCCCGCATTCTTGGTAGGTATAATCACCAAAATAATCCAAAATATACTTTTGACGGCAGCCTAAATGAT
>CAZXKB010000122.1:0-5594 GCA_964641285.1 uncultured Gammaproteobacteria bacterium
TTAGGCATCAAGGAAATTATTGGCATTGGCGAGTCTGATTTTTCTGGTTCACCCCAAAACCGCCGTCATAATATTGGTGTTGGTGCCGACACTCTTAACGGTATTCTAATCAAGCCGGCAGAAGAATTTTCTTTGAATAACGCTTTAGGGGAAATTGATAAAAGCACCGGCTATCTGCCTGAGTTAGTGATCAAGGACAATAAAACCATCCCGGAATACGGCGGTGGTCTATGTCAAATCGGCACAACCATGTTCCGCGCTGCCCTGGCTACCGGTCTACCTATTACCATGCGCCGCAACCACTCTTACCGCGTTTCTTACTATGAACCAGCCGGCACTGATGCCACTATTTATAACCCTTGGCCGGATTTAAAATTTATTAATGATACCCCTGGTCATATTTTAATCCAGTCCCGAATTGAAGGTAATAATCTTTATTTTGACTTTTGGGGCACAAATGACGGCCGGACAGTGGAAAAAACCGAGCCCACAATTTATAATATCGTTAGGCCTGGACCGACCAAATTAATTGAAACTTTGGATTTGCCCGTGGGCGAAAAAAAATGCACTGAACATGCCCATAACGGAGCTGATACTTTTTTTGATTATACGGTTATCTATTCTGAACAAAACCCGCCGGCTGATATAAAAGGCCAGGAGGAAATTACAGATGAGGATTTAGTTAAAAAAGTTATTTTCAAATCCCATTACGTGCCTTGGCGGGAAGTCTGTCTTGTGGGTGTGGAAGAATTATCCGGCGAAAAAAAGGATGAAACTGCTACAACTACAGAAGAAAAAAAAGAATAAAAAATATAATCCGAATCAAATAATTTAAAGATTCGGATTTTACAAACAAAAAAAGGCCGGCTTGAGCGGGCAGGCAAGAAATTTTTGTGAGGCAAACCTTAGTCCTAGAACCAAAAATTTACCTTACAGAAAATCCCCATGCTTGTCGTGCCTGGCCCGCTTAAAACGGCCTTTTATATTTTTAAACATGTCTTAAACAATATTTTACTTTATCATATCATCCTAAATTTGTCAAGTTAAATTTTTCTTCCCTTTAAATTTTTATTTAACTTTAGGCAATGTTAATTATAATAAAAAAATAAATTACGCAATCCCAGTATTAGTATTTTAACAAAAATTCATTAATAACAAATTAAAATTAACTAAAAAAATACCTAAATTACTGGTATTTTTTATGCTTATAACACTATATAAACTAATAAAAATTACCTCTTTGTACCGGTTTATTTTTTATTAATAAACCGTCTTTATTCCCCCCTTATTTTTCAAACCTTATTAAAGGGCAAGGACCATTCACTTTGGTGCAAAATGAATGGTTTAAAAAAACCGCATTTTAGTCCCCTCTAATACAGCGGGCAGGCAAATTGCGGTTATATATATTCCACGTATATTCATCCTGAATTCGTAGCATTTTTATCCGCCGAATCCGCCAGCTGGCAGAGTAGGAGGACGTGTTTTATTAAAATAAACTCCTCTGATTATTTTTCCCTTTTTCCTCGTTCTTAAAAATTTTAATTATGCCATACTGCCCGTCAAAACCGGGTTCAACGATTAAATTCCCTGCCCTCGCCCTTTTAATGCCTTCTACAATAATTGGTAAAGTAATCTTTTCCAAATTTTCTAATGACTCATTTAATAAAACATCCATTTCCGTGCCGGCCTGATTAATTATATTATTATATTCGGCTTTTACTCTTTGCGAACTCCGGCTTTTAATGCCTAAAGCTTCAGCAATGATTTTATCTAATTCAACCAGCTTTTTAAAACCAGACGCCCCCTCTGGCTTAAACCCTGCCGGCCGGTTCGCCAATTCTTCCACCCGATTCATCACTCCCACCGTTAATGGTTTATGGCAAACCGGACAAATACCCTTGTGCTTTTTAGTTTCTTCCGGCGTAAAACAAATTCCACAAACACGATGGCCGTCTAAATGATACATTCCTTCCTCCGGATAAAATTCAATCGTAAATTTTATTTTATTTGTATTTTTAGTCCGGATAGCTTCATAAATTTCATTATAGCTAATCTCATCCAAGTCAAGAGCATTGGCTTCACGAGCGATATTAGGCAGAGAATGAGCGTCTGAATTGGAAAGTAGAGTTAATTTATCTAAAGCCGACAAACGCCAATTCATCTCCGGATCACTGGACAAACCGGTTTCATAAGCGTAAATATGCTCGGTATAATCTTTAAAACATTCTTCCATGGAGTCAAAGCCGGATTTGGAGCCAAAGACCGCAAACCAAGGGGTCCAAATATGCGCCGGATAAATTAAAAATTCAGGATGGATAGACAAACATAGTTTTACCAGCTCCGGTGCGCTCATACCTAAAATCGGCCGTCCGTCCGAACGGATATTGTATTTTTTATCCAAATATTTATTCAGCTCTGCCACTGCTTTAATATTAGGGGCATGCACCATAATATGAATCCGCCTCACCCTGTCTCCGCCTTTGTAAATTAAAGCCAGCTCCGTGGAAAGCAAAAATTTAACCCTATCGTCTTTAGCGGTTTTTAATTTATATAACCCTGATTTACTGATTTCTTCCAATTCATTTTTTATCCCAGAAAACCAATCAGGAAAAGTAAAATCGCCAGTAGCAATAATATCAATACCTTTAATACGGCAGATCTTATCTATGTTGAGCAGCGTTAAATCCGGGGAACAAGCCCGGGAATATTTGGAATGAATATGTAAATCAGCGATTTGTGGCATAGTAATTATCTTTATTACATTTCCAACATATCACCTAAATTATTTTTAAGCAAATAAAAAAGCCCGCTTCCTGTTAAGTATCGGGCTTATTTAATTATGTCTAATGTTTGTTTGTATCTAAAACAGAAATTCTCCTTAAGGCCATAAACCATTCTTTGACTTTACTGGTAGCTGGGGGCAAGGGAGTGCAAGAGGCAAAATAAGCAGTGGCTGTTATCGTCACGTATGCGCCTAATATAAATAAAACATAATAATCATTAACTTTCGCAATACCAAACAAACAAAAGCAAACAAAACTTATAAATAAGAATAATAACACTAGCCGGACAATAGTATAAAGTAAATTAATACTCCTCGGATTCCTGGCTCCTCGTAAATATTCTCTGCTTAAATAATTCTGCTCACCTATAATTATTAATATATATAACAGGCCATAAAAGAAAAAACCGCTAAAAAAAATGCAAAGAGTCAAATAAACATTCTTGAATACATCTGCAACAAAAAGGACTGAAAAAATAAAAGACAGCATCAAGACTTGCCTGGCTAGCCAGAAATTATTCAATCCGGTCAGTCTTTGCCACCAGTTAGAAAAAAGCTCAAATATCTTATCAAGTAAAAATGAATCAATATATAAAAATAACATAGCTTCCCTCCTCTGTTTATTCTTCAAATGAAAACTTTTAAATTATAAAGAACGTTTCTATATTAAAAAAAATACATAAAAATGTCAACTGAAAATAAGCCCCATTATTTTACTACCTTGACGATATTTCTCGGCTGGCTTATCTTAATGCCTTTGCTAATAGCTAAATAATAAGCCAATAGTTGCAAAGGAATAGCGGATAACACCGGATTTAACACATCTAAAGTTTTCGGAATATATATAATATTATCGGCTAAATTATCTAATTTTTTATTTCCTTCAGTGGTAATAGCAACAACTTTGCATCCGGCCTTTTTAATTTTTTGCATTACTCTAATATTTTTCTCAAAAACACTATCAGCTGGCATAATAAATATGCTTAAAAATTTTTTGTCTATCATGGCCATAGGACCATGCTCAATTTCTCCGGTAGCCATTCCTTCGGCATGAATATAAGCTGTCTCTTTTAATTTTAAAGCTCCTTCCAGGGCAATGGGATAATTATATTTTTCTCCTAAAATAACAAGTTCTTTTATTTGCCTATATTCTTCTGCTATGGTTTTAATATCCTCGCTTAAATGTAATATTTTTTCCATTTCTTCGGATAATAGCCCAAGTTCTTTGGTAATATAATTGCTAGCCTCAAATGACATTCCCTTTAAACGGCCGATAAATACAGTTAAAATGGCTAACATAACTAATTGAGAAATAAAAGTTTTAGTAGCAGCGATGGCAAATTCCTTGCCGGCTTCACTATAAACTGCCACATCGGATATTTTTGCTAAAGACGACCCAATATTATTAGTAACACTAATTATAAAAGCATTTTTTGTTTTAGCCTGACGAACTGCATCAATAGTATCAGCTGTTTCCCCGGATTGGCTTAAAGCAATGACAGCTGTATTCCTTCTAATTACCGCCTTTCTGTTTTTGAATTCATCCGCCAATTCAGCCTCACAGTCCAATCCGACTAACTCTTCAATCATATAATTGCCAATCATAGCTGCGTGAAAAGAAGTTCCGCACCCTATCAGTATTATTTTACTAATTTTTTCTATCTTTTTTAACTTTTCTGCCTGCTTTTTAAATTCCAGCTTCCCGTTTTCTAAATTAATATATTTTTTTACAATTTTCCTAACAACTTCTGGCTGAAAAAAAATCTCTCTTAACATACTATGGTTTCTGTTTAAATTCGTTTGTTTTAATCTATCCGCCATATATTTGTTATAAAATCTTTATTTTTACTTTATCATTTTACCTAATTTTGAGCAAATAAAAAAGGCCGATTCTTTTTAGAACCTGCCTTTTATTCTCTTGTAAATCTCCTTTACCTGGCCCGATACACTTGATTAATACATTTTTCCACGGCCCGCGGCACTGTATCAATATAAACTTTATTCTCCCTGCACTTAAATTCGTTCCGAGGCGCGCCGGGACAGTCATTTTTACCTATAGATACAATGGCATATACTACAAAGCCCTTATTTCTCTCTTCATATTCAAAAGTTACTGTCCCTAAAAAATCACGGCCATATCCACTCTGCCAACCCTTACTGGCAAATCCATAATACAAATACCAACAATGTCTTAAAATTTCTGTATTTTGCGCCAAGTTGCCTATTTCTAAAGGAATTTCTAATTTAATTCCCGCTCCTTCTCTGGCGAGGGTTACAGAAAAAGTTTCTATATCCCTGCTTTGTGCTTCAGTAATTCCTAAAATTAAAAATATAATAACCAGTCCTGTTCTAAAAATATTCTTATTCATTATCCCCTCCCTGTTTTAATTTTGTTAAACAGCTAATAATTTTTAAACTAGTTACTTAGCTTACCACTTTTTTCTTTTTTTGTCAAAACTCTTTCTTTAAAATCGTAATAAAGGTGTTCTTCATATTAAAAAAATAGAATAAATTATCGACGATTTTGCCTTGATTTTATAAAAATTTAATGTTAAGATGAGACTACCATGCCTGTCATGGTATTTTTTTAGGTTAAAAAATTTAATTTAAAAAATATTAAGCAATTTAACTTTTAAAAAATTAAAAAAATTACTAATAAAAAATATGGCGGAAAAAATTAATCAAGTTAGAAATATTGGGTTAATCGGCCATAGCGGTAGCGGTAAAACTTCTCTGGCTGAGGCTATTCTTTATAATAGCCAATCAATAAACCGACTAGGAAAAGTGGATGATGGCACCTCTACTATGGATT
>CAZXKB010000123.1:0-2800 GCA_964641285.1 uncultured Gammaproteobacteria bacterium
TGATAACCTAAAAATATCTGTAATTAACATAAATTTTAAAAATATTATAACAAACTACCCGCCTTTACTGTCGACATCCCCCTCCCTGGCTTCACCGGCATTAGGCGCTGACTTTAATTCTTCTTCTCTTTTCTGCGCTGCCTCTATAGCTTCTGATAAAGAACCTGCTTTTTCTACTTTTGATAAAGGCTCTGATAAACGCTTATTCTCTTCTTTTTCATCTTCCTTCGCTAATAATTTATCTTCCTGTTTTTTCTCCGACAATTTTTCCTCTGCCCCCTTTTCAACCTCGGTAGGCGCGGGAGCAGCCATAGAACCAGCTGTCTCAACTCCTTTTGGTGAAGTTTCTTGAGAAGAATAAGAGGTCATAATGTCTTTAGTAAACCTCTTGGCTGTTTGTTCTGTTTTTGACCCCCTCACCTTTTGCACTATGCCAAAACCCAATATTAACACTAGTTCCATCTCTTCGGTCACGGCCCTGGCTGTTTTGCTGTTCAAGCCGATTCCTCCATCCTTAAAGGGCAAATCTAAAAAATTATAGAATTCAGATTTCTGCATCTTGCCAGACAAACGATCCTTAACCGCTCTCTGCAGTCTATTTACCTGCTCTTTATCCAGATTACTATAATATTCACCATAACAAGTATTTAATAAATAAGCGGTTAATCTTTGGGCTTTTTCGTCGTCAGTTATTTTTTTATGTTCGCCATAAATATTTTTTCTTTGTCTTCCCTTTTGATAAATAAAATAAGCCATTCTAATTACCCGGTTAATTCTTCTGATTATTTTTTCCGCTGTTCTAATATCAAAACCGACGCCCCCTTCGCTAGTCGGCCTATTTATAATGTCGAAAAATTCTTCTAGAGAAATTGTTCCCAAAAGCCTTCTTTGAATTACATCTTCCAAAGTTTTAGTTTCTTCTAAATTACGGCAAGAAATAAAATGGTGAGAAAATATCTTGGCCTTATAAGGCATTATTAAAATGTTAATTTGCTCGGGAGACAAGCCATGGTAAGCCCGCATTAAATCATTTATTTCAGCAGTGGGCGGTTTAGATATTGGCTCTCCCCCTTCCTTTCTTTTCTGCCTATCGCGATTAACTATCTCTCTGGTAATAATTCCATCTTTCATGCTAAGAATCCGGTCCGCATAATCAAGAAATTCCGGGTTATGAGTGACTAAAATAATCGTCCGCTTTTCTTTTTCGTTAAGTTCTTTTAAAATTTCAAAAACATTTTTTGCTGATACTGAATCAAGATTACCAACCGGCTCGTCAGCTAAAATAATTTGAGGATTATTGGCAATTGCCCGCGCAATACCGATCCGTTGCTGCTGACCGCCTGATAACTCAGTGGGAATCTTTTTGGCCTGCTTTAATATGCCAAATCGTTCCAGCAACTCCCGGCCCCATTTATTCCTTTTCCCTTTTCTTATATTTATAAAAATTTGGGGCAGGGCCACATTATCCAACACAGTTAAACTGGTAATTAGATTATAAGCTTGATATATCATACCAACCTGGGTACGATGATATAGGGCGAATTCCTTCTTGCTTATTTTCATTAAATCCTTATCAAGGACAAAAATACTACCGCTGTCAGGAATTTCCAGGCCGGCTATTACATTTAATAAAGTGGATTTCCCGCATCCGGAAGGCCCAAAAACCACTACAAATTCCTCTGGAAAAATATCTAAATTAATATTAATAAGGGCTTGAAATTCATTGTCTTTGCCCTTGTTATAGGTAAAATCTAAACTTTTAATTTTAATTATCGCTTCCATGGTAAATCTTTAAATTCGCATGTGCCGCATTCGCATGTGCGGCTTTTCCCGATAGGGAAAATAACGTTAAAATACTTAACAACTTAAAAACTAACAACTATCATTATACATAGTTGCTAAATTTTTATTGAGTTTATTTGTCTATATTATACCATAATGAAGCTAAAATTAAAATTCAATTTTTATAAACATAAAAATAAAAAAATTGCCTAAAAAGCAAAATATAAAGCTAGTTTATTGATAAATTTTCGGTTCTGCAACAGTCTCCTGCCAAGGAACTACAAGGGCCTAATATTAAACAACAGCAGTCCACTTACGGGAGACTGCTGTTTGGTATAAAACATTGAATTTAATTACTCAATCACATCCCTTCATACTCCCGCATAGTTAACTGCGATTCCACCTGTTTAACCGTTTCAATCACTACCGCGACCACAATTAACAAACTTGTGCCGCCAATAGCCAAAGACTGCATACCGGTAAAATAACGCATTATTAAAGGCAAAATAGCGATTAAACCAAGAAATAAAGCGCCAACAAAAATAATTTTGTGCGTAGTATTGGCTAAATATTCGCTGGTATGGCGGCCCGGCCTAATACCCGGAATAAACCCGCCTTGCTTCTGCAAATTTTCCGCAATTTGATTGGGATGAAAAATAACTTCGGTATAGAAAAAGGTAAAAGCAAAAACCAACAAAAAATAAAGAACGCCGTAAATAAGCTGATTTTGGAAAAAAGTAATTACCCATTCAGCTCCTCTGGCTATCCATACGCTTTTAGCCTGAACAAAAAATTGGGCGATCATAGGCGGAAATAAAACTACGGAAATTGCGAAAATAATCGGAATTACCCCGGCCATATTAACACGTAAAGGCAGATGAGTACTGGTGCCGCCATACATCCGGTTCCCTCTGATCTGCTTCGCGTACTGCACCGGGACATTACGCTGTCCTTCGGTAATAATAACCACGCCAACAACAGTTACAATGGCGATAACCACGAAGCCAACTATTATAAA
>CAZXKB010000124.1:0-5981 GCA_964641285.1 uncultured Gammaproteobacteria bacterium
GGATGCTTAAAAAAATAACTAATAGTAGCCAATAAATATCAAAAGCAATTATAAAAAAAGCCACTAATACCGGCTTAAAATATGATAATACTATCAAAAAAATAAGGGTAAACCAAGCTAAAAAACCCGGTAATATTTCCAAGGCCCGATACAACTTTTTATCTTTACCGCTTAATTCATCAGCTTTGCCTACTTTCAAATAATCCATAAAAATATAATTTAAAACTACTAATTTCTTGAAATTAAATTACTAATACTATTTGGCTTTTTCTTAAAAAAATAATTTCCGAAAAAATATAATAAATATAAAAATAAAGTAAATGCTGTCCAATTAATAAAATAAGTTAGGTCTGTAAAATATCTTATCAAATCATTTATCAGATGATAAGGGGCAGTAAAGACCTCCCAGCTGTTCCAGCGATTTATTAAGCCCAACATAACCCCCATAGAAATAAAGGGGACAATAGCGATAATATATATTTTAGTTCCCAACTGCGGCCATATCATATTTACCAAAAATTTCATTTGGTTTAATAAATATACATAAAAAATCCAACCAGATAGAGCATAAGTGAAAAAAAACATAATCATCCAGGCATTATCTATGCACACTTTTATTGAATTAACGGGACAAAAATCTAATAAATGCCTAACTTCCGTCATGATATAAGCAGAATTAGGAATAAATAAAAGCCAAAGAACTCCCAATAAAAAAGCTAATAATTTATAATGAATTACCCGGAATTTCGTGGCTTGCCAAAATTTTATCAAATAACGACATAAAAAAAATGGAATTAATAATAAAAATAAATTCCATAAAACAGTTACTGCCAAATAGCCATTAATTGTAAAACTTAAAAATTCGATAGATTAAAGTTTAAAATTTAAAACATTAGAAACCAACAACACTACCTTCTTTTAATTCCCCTTCCCGGGTATTATCAGGCATCTCTATTTCAGTTTTAATGTTACCATTGGCCTTCTCGGATAGAATATTTTTAACTTTATTTTCGTCTTTCTTGAAACTAATTGGCTTCATTGAAACGGCTTGCTTTAAAGTCAAATTCGTATCTTCAGCATTTAATTTTTCCAATTCCTCCTTTTTAGCTTTTTTTCTGGTTTCAATCTCCTCGCTTTTTTCTTGCCGGACCTTAGATAAGCAAACCTTGCAATAAACCGGCCTAATCCCGTCGGGTTGAAATGAAGTTGTTGTTTCCTGGCCGCAACGGGAACAAAAAGCTGAATATTTATATATTTCATCGGCCTTTTTCTCTTTCTGGCTAAATAATTTACTTTTACCTCCCGCCTGGCTAACAATAATTTTCTTTTTACTGCCTTTCTCCTCGCTCGTTCTGTTACCACTTTCTTCATTAACTTCATGCCAACGGGAAATCTTATCTTCAACTACACTCCGTTCTTTGGCATATCTTTCTCGGCTAACGGTAATTACTTTTTCTCTGTTATTTGTTTTTTCACTCTCCGGCAAAGGCGGTAATCCCCGGGCAGAAAATGGTTCGGAAGCAATACCGTCAATCATTAACTTTAAATAAATTTCATATTTAGGTAAATTAACAATATCTTCTTCGTTGAAAGTAGGTAAAAATTCTGGTTTTAATTCTTCGGCATCAGCCGCGCCAACCCTAAATACAGCCAAAGTACCAACATTGCCAAAAACAGCCGCTTTTACCTTATCTCCTAATTGCTCTATGTACTGATGAGCCATCATCAAATTTAACCGATATTTTCTGGCTTCGGATAAAATATTGGCAAAACTTTCAGTGGTAAAATTTTGAAATTCATCAATATAAAGATAGAAATCTTTACGTTCCGATTCCGGCATATCTACCCGGCTCATAACTGCTAACTGGATTTTAGTAATCATCATAGCGCCTAACAGAGCGGAATTATCTTCACCAATCCTTCCTTTGGATAAATTTAAAATAAGTATTTTAGATTCATCCATAACTTGGCGCAAGTCAATAGTTGATTTAACCTGGCCGACTATATTTCTAATTAATGAGCTGGATAAAAATTGGCCCACCTTATTCTGGATTGGAGATACGGCTTCAGAGGCAAAATTACTGGCATAACTGGAAAATTCATTAACCCAAAAAGCTTTTACTACCGGATCTTGGATTTTCTCTATCACTTTTTTTCGAAAAACTTTATCAGATAACATTCTGGTCACAGCTAGCAAGGTGGCCCCGGGATAATCTAACACAGCTAAAATAGCATTGCGTAAAATATATTCTAATCGCGGACCCCAGGAATCAGCCCATAGCTTCTGAAAAACGCCAATCAAGCCTGATGCTACTAAGTGCTGTAGATGCGATTCAACATGTTCGACAACATTAAAAGCAATAGGGTGCTCCATATCAGCCGGATTAAAATAAATAACATCATTAATCCGGCTGGAAGGAATATAATCAATAACCTTATCGGCTAAATCGCCATGCGGGTCAACTACGGCTACTCCATGCCCGGCCCTAATATCTTCTACGATCATATTCTCCAAAATAGTTGATTTCCCCATGCCAGTTTTCCCAATAAAATACATATGACGACGGCGGTCATCTTTTTTTATGCCAAATTTTCTGTATTTATTTCGAAAAGTGGTTTCTGCAAAGATTGTTATTTCATTGTCATTATTCATAAATCGTCCATAATAACTTAAAAACCACGCTTAAAATTTTTATTTTTAGAATTTAGAGCTAAGGCAGGAGTATAACATAAGTTAATAACTATTCTATAAAAGGTAAATTATCTGGCGGGACTCCTTTTTTTTCAACATATTCTTTTTTAAAAATTAAATCTTCCTTATCTTCCCCTTTATCTGCTTTTCTCGGTATTTCATTTATTTTTTTCTCTTCGCCAGGCTCTTGGAAAGCATTATTAATATCTCCATTCTCTAATCCGGTCTCAAAAAGCTCCTCTCTGGCTGGTGCTTCGCCAAATGATAACGACATAGGCGGCTCGGCTTTGCGGCCTGGGGCTTTTTGAACTAGCGGCGCTTTAACTGATGCTTCCAGTGGAAAATGCCACAGAGATGCTAACTCTTCTATATTGAAAATACCCGGCTTCTTTCCAGCCCAACTATCACGCTTTATATAATTTTTTATAATCCTATTTTTACGGTCGTTAAGCCTCATCTCCTTAAAAAAATAAGATGTAGTAGTTGCGGTCATATCCATGTCTGGTTTTAAGCCATTTAAATCCATGTCAATGAATTGCTTTATATATCCAACGAACCCATTAGCTACTTTTGGCTTATTCATTACTTCTTTCTTGGCTATATAAACAAATCTTGTTTTCATTTCAAACCCTAGCTTTGATACTTTTCCCTGAATACCTTCCACTTGTTTTTTTTCTTTTGGCGTTAAACTCAACATCTTAAACTTTTTATCTTCTTCTTTTTCCTTTTTTTCAATATCACCCCAAATACTATAAATAACTTCACTGAAATCGCTAATCCATCCCGTGATAGTATCAACTACCCTGCTGCCTAAATCGCCTTTACCGGTATAACTTTCGCCTAAAATTCGACTAATCTCTTTGTCGCCAATTTCCGTCCAATCAAAACCAATGGGGGTAAGAATTAACTGGTACCAAAGCTGCTCGCCCTTTTTTAAGCTGCTGCAAAGGTCCATCAAACTAGCCATGGTATCTTTATATTGTCTTTCCGGAGCGTCAATCTGGTGTTCAAATTCTTTATAAGTTCTAATAGGATAAGCTGAATTTCTTTGTTGAATAAACTCAGCTCCCCAAATATCATATTCTTCATCAGGGAATTTAGTTGGCATCCCTTCAGTATAATCATTTACTTCTGTAATCTCTGCATCCGGATACTGGGAATAAACCGCTGATTCCACTAAATCACGAAATTTCTCCGGAGTATAAATTAAAAACTGGGTATAACCGTCAATACTAACGATTTCTAAGCTTAAGGATAACTGAAATTGCCCATCCCAATAAGTTTCAATCAAATTTAACGTGGCATGAGCTCCGGCTAAATAAGTAAAAATATTTTCTACTGCTTTGGGAGTCTGCTGATTCCCGCGGGGGATATCTATGGCTAATAAAACAAACTTCTGCGTTTTCCCCCACTTGCCCTTAATATAAGAAAGCCAAATTTGCCCAGCTCCCCAGAGAAATATTATAGCAATCGGTATCCAGCCGAATATAAAAAATAACTTCTTCAGCAATATATCCGGAGGTAATCTTAAAAATCCGTAGACTGACGTTAAATCTATAACAATATCCATTATTAATTAATTAGTTTATTAGCTAATTAGTCAACCGTTTAATTGGTCGCAAATATTTATTATTATTACAAACTAAAAAATAATTAACTGTCTAACTAATATTATTATACCATAATTTACTGATTTAAGACAATAAAAAAGCAGTCCAAGTTACTCAATAGGGACTACTCTTTATATAAAACAATACGCTCTATCCTAAGCTCTTACTGGCTTTTTATCCATCTTTGTTATTCGTTTTACCTAAAATATATTTACCGTCAATTTTAATAAATCTATTTTTATCCATTAAAGCTAAAATAATAGTAGCTTTCTTTACTAGACGTTTTTCTAAGACATGTCCAATAATTTCATCCCTTGACTTTGGCTCTTCGGACTCTGATAAAATATTTTCAATAACATCGGCTACTGTCCCGTCTTGATAGCCCCATTCTTTTAAACTATATATCCCCCTGCCTACCAAAACGTATTTATTGTCTAGAATTAATTCATTATGAACAGTGGCCGCATTAGCTTTTTTGTTATCAAAGTTAACTTGGTTAATACGATCTGCGATTTCCGCAAAATGCATCGGTTTTCCATGGTCTTTTAAAACTAAATAAATTTTATCATTGATAGTTTTTGGTTTTATCTCACGCCAATTGTAAACACCCCAATGGCCGAATTTATTTTGTTCAATTTTCTTAGCTGCTTTTAATATTGAATATAGCGACTTATTTTTATTGATTATTTCTCTATTTTCTTCAAATAATTCTGACTTAAAAATTTTTGAAATGTCCAAATTACTGCTAGGAGTTAATTTTTCTCTGTATTTATTAAAACTTTCTAGTTGAGGAAGTAAATTAATTATTTCTTCTGTTTTATAAATTTTTTTAACTTTTTGAATCACGTTTAATAATTCCTCGGTTAATTCTTCTAAATGTTCGAGCGTCTGATATTTCAATCTATAAGAGCTTCTGAAATGCCTGGCATTATTAACTTCTTCAAAATCTGCATATAATAATTTAGTAATTAAAAAATTTAAATAATTTTTATGAATTATTTCATCATTGTCTTTGGTGCTCAAGCCGTTTAAGGAAAAATTAACTAAAATATTAAGTAAATACTCTTTTTCCATTAAGCCTCCGTGTTCTTCTAATAATTGGAATATAACCTTTTTTAGGGTATCAATATAATTTTCTAAATTTTCCAATTGCTGAAGCTTCTTAACGCTGGATGTCTCAATTTGCCTAATTCTTTCTCGCGTTAAATTATGGGCTTGGCCAATACTTTCTAGCGTCTCTTTACCACTACCATGTAAGCCATAACGGCGAACAATAATATCTCTTTCTCTCTCGGTTAATTCACTGAACAAATTGTTTATAATCTCCACTGCATCCAGTTTAGCCACCTCCTCGGCTTTTTGGTTGTCGATTATTTGATCTAAGATTGAAATATTTTCCATATATTATTTTTTACACTCCAAGGCATGGGCATCTTGCACTGCAGTTTTTTCTAATAAAAAATAATAAGTTAGTTTATTATTTTTAGATAACTGGGATTTAACTTATTAAAAGCTATATTAATATAGCATAATTTTTTATATTAGTCAAGATGTTTTAAATAATAAAATGATTTTTATCAAATATGTAAACACTATTATCCAAATTTGACTAATATTAAATAAAAAAATAGCCTAATAAAATTTTGGCTATTTTTTAAATATAATTTTATTTTAATTTA
>CAZXKB010000125.1:0-6956 GCA_964641285.1 uncultured Gammaproteobacteria bacterium
ACGAAATTTGGTTCATAAATATTTTGATGAAGTTGGCGGTAATTATGATAATCCTACTAAAGAATCTTTAATTGCTGTTTGCGACAAGTTGGCTGAATTTGCCAAGCAATTTCGCAGTCAAGATATTATTAAAAGACATTATTCTGAAATTATGACTTTAATCAATAAATTATAGACTTTTTTATTTATTAGTGCTATAAATAAAAAAACACCTAATTGGTGCTTTTTTATTAGTTATTTTCCCTGCGGGAAAAGCCGCAATCGCGAATGCGGCATATGCGAATTTAATTTATAAATACTCTACTATTTCTAGGGTGGAGTGTATTATATTTATTTGCAGTGTAAATCCATTACAATGTAGTAAAATTTAAATTTTATTGTTAATTTAAACAAAAAGGAGGGGAAAAATGACGAAGCAGAAAACAAAAGAAGAGAAAACTGAAACAAAGATATGTCCAGGTTGTGAATTTAGTTTTAAGCCAGTTAATGAGAAAGACGATATATGTCCGAAATGTCGGTCAAACGGAATAATCAGAAAGACCAATGAGCAGAGTATATTTTCACAAGAAAGGAGGTGAAAATAGATGTCGTTTCATGATATATGCCGAATTTGCCAGAGTACGATGGAAGTAAAATATGACAAATACGGGGAAATATTAGTTTGTCCCCGCTGTGGTTTTAAAAAAAGAATAAAAAAATAAGGAGGAGCAAAGATAAAGACAGGGTGATAGCAATATCACCCTAATTTTTTATTTAAAGTAGGCTAAATTTTAAAATATTTGACTTTGCTTGATTTTTTCCCTGGATTTGCTATAATTATCCACAAGGAGGTTATTTTTGATTTATATGATTAAAACATTACGAAAAACTGATTTCTATTTTGGTTTTTACTTTTTCGGCCTACGGAAGAGATCAGTTCTTCGTGGTGTTTTAACTGATTGTTAAAACTCACTAGGGAAAACAAATTTAAAACTGGTCTCTTCATACGAGGAGACCAGTTTTATTTTGTTCTTTAAAAATATTGTCCCCACAAAATTTAATTTGAAGTTAAAAATAATAATTAAAAAATTTTAGGTCTAAACGAAAAAAGGAGGCATAAATGGTGTCAGAAAGCACAATAATAAGCATGACGAGAATTAGTGAAGAAAATTTAGAATGGATAGCTCTAATATGCAAAAAAAATGGAAATAAAGACAAGCAAGAAGAGGCAGAGATTGCATTAGAAAGATTAAAAAAAATTAAAAGGGGAGGGAGCGCAAAGAAAAATAAGAAGTTTATAGATGTAAAAACAGAGTAAAAGAAAGGGGGTAAAAATGGAAGAGAAAAAAGGGCAAGAAAAAATTGAAAGAGAAGACATAAAAGAACAAGAAGAAAACCCACACTGGAGCGGGGCGGGTAAGAAAGCAAATATTGTGTTTAGTTTAATTGAGCAGGAAGAATTCAAAAGAGTGCCTGCATGCGAAGGCAATTGGGGTTAATTTTTATTTCATTAAAAATTAAACGACTGCAGAGGAGAAATGAGTAGATAATTATTAACATTAAAGGACAAGAAAAGGAGGGGAAGGAATGGCAAACAAAGATGGACTGGAAGCTGATTTTGAAATGTATAAAGGCGCGATTGAGGATTTAGAAAAAAATGGCGGTGACAAAAAAGCAATTCAGAAGTTAAAGTTAAAACTGGGAAGAGTTGGTCAAGCTTTAAATTCTTTTTGCTGGAGCAGGGTTAAGGAGAAAAAATGCGCGAGTTTTGTTTAGGATTGTAGCAAAAAAATTCAAAAAAATTGCTCTTTGAAAAATCTTGACCGCTTGGAAGTTTGTTAATACAGCAAGTTTCCGAGCGGTTTTTATTATAAGTAAAAATCACCATGCATACAAATGGTATTGTACCTTGAATTAAATTCGGAATAGGTTGTTTAAAGGTTATATTATTTTATCAGTTGATAGCATCTTTATTTAGTAAAGACGTAAAGCAAGTGGTATTTTATCGCTGCCGCTAGGGCCTACTTTTTGCAACTCCGCCAGTAGGCGGACAGGCGCCAAGTAGTCCCGCTAAAAGCGGGAGGGCTCACAATTCCCCGCAACATGCAAGCATGTGCGGGGCAGGCGCTATCAAGCTCAACTTGCCCCTCGTAGCTTTAGCGAAGAGGGGTGTTCGCCTCAAACCCCTTGACTCTTTTGCCCTCAATACCACTTTTAATCAATTTATTATCATCAAGCTAGTATATCCAAATTTAATGGTAGGAGAGTTTAGCCCACTAAGACGAAAATTAATAGCTGAATAGTAAATAGCATTTAATTTTAAATAGATATTTTAAAATAGATTTAATTATTTTTTTAATTAATTATTTCTCGCCAGATTGCCGTGGAGATGTTTATTATAAAAAATTTTTACAGATATTAGCCAATATGGTATGATAAAGATGTTGCGATCTTTTATTCTTAGAGGCAAGGAGGAAAATTTTATAGATATATTTAGTTTTATTTTTTAATTATATATTTATGATTTTCTTTTTTATACAGCGTATTACCTGGATAATCTGCAATCTAATCGGTAAATTTTTTTTAAATTTTAAGGTGGAGGGTAAGGAGAATTTAAAAAATTTAAAGAAAGGCGGAGTGATTTTTGTATCTAATCATAGTGGCAGATTTGACCCTTTTTTAATCGGGGCTGGCACCCCCCCCGCTTATTTTCGCTGTATTAAAGGTTTACGTCATTTAGCTTTTTTTAAATATACCAATAAAAAATGGTACGGCCCAATAATCAGGCTATTGGGCGCTTATCCGGTTTATAAGGGTAAGAAGGATTTGGCCAAAACACTGGAGAAAACCGTAAATATATTAAAAGATAATTATAGTATTTTAATGTTTCCCACCAGTAGAATAAGCCGGTATTTTGATCCGGACCAGGCCAGGCCAGGCATAGCTTATTTAGCCCAGACTCTGAATCCTTTAATTGTACCGGTTTTTGTTAAAAATGCCCATAGGATAAAATTTAAGGAATTTTTATTCAGAAGCCGAAAAACTAAAGTTATATTCGGCCCGCCCTTTTATTATCAGGAAGTCGCTTCCAGGGAGGAAGATAGTTTAAGGGATATGGCAAGAAAGATTATGGAGAGGGTGGAAGCTATCTCTACAGTTGGCGATTGCTAAGACAAAAAGATTGTTGATTTAAAAAATTTAACCCTAAATTTACTATCAGAAATGAGAAATTACGGTTATAACCTTTTTGTAACACACTACACTCATCAAGACTTTAGAAGGTCTTTTTATTTTATACAAACAAATTTTTAGTTATTGAGATTAGTTTCATGATGTTTGGATAAAGATAAAATTGCTAATTAAGAGGTAAAATAGTATAATATAAACATAATGATTCCTCATTTTTTATATGGATTATGCCTTTTTAATTCATTCTCGCGATTATACTGATGTACAGCGTAAATTTAAGATAGCCAAATTCTTACCAAAAGAATTAATAGAATTTTGGTGTCTGCATTGGCCGCCAATTCTAGTTAAGAAAATTTATGGTTTTAAATCTAAAAAAACAGATAAAAATGTAACTGGTTATATAATTGGTATTACTATGACAGCTAAGCAAATGATAGATAATCGGAAATTGGCGCAAAAAAGAGTAATACAAGCTATTAAAAAAGCAGAGAAGCTTGGCGCTAGTATAGTTGGTTTAGGTGCTTTAACTTCATCAGTGACAAAAGGAGGGGAGCTAATAAAAGATAAGATAAATGTAAGCTTAACAAATGGAAATGCATTAACAGTTTTCACCACAATGCAGCATGTAAAAATTTTAATTGAAAATAATAGAAATATTAATACTATTGCTATTATAGGTGGTACAGGTAGCATTGGTCAGGCAGTGAGTAAATTATTAATTAAGAATTATAGCGATAAAAGGTTTTTAATTTATGCTCGTACAAAAGAAAATCTTAATAAGTTACTTAAGGAATTGAAAAATATGGAGCCAGGTGTTGATGTTAAGGGATACGTAAACAATTTGGATACAGTATCTCAAGCTGAGTTTATAGTAGTCGCAACATCAGCTACAGAAGCTATATTACACTCACGTCATTTTAAAAGACATGCTATTGTATATGATATGACACAACCACAAAATATAGACAAAAAAACTATTAAAAAGCGGCTAGATGTAATAATATTTGACGGTGGATTAATCAAGGTACCCGATTTATGTAGTAGATTACCTTTTGGGTTGCCTGACAGAGTAATATTTTCTTGTTTGGGGGAAACTATTCTTTTAGCCATTTTTGAGAGACGCGATAATTTTTCAGTAGGTTTAGTAGATTTAGAAAAAGTGTTTATTATTGGTAAATTAGCAAAAGAAAGCTGTTTTAAACCAGCGCCTTTGAGCTTTAATATAATATAATAATGTTGAAAAAAATAAAAACAGAAATTGCTATTTTAGGTTCAGGAGTTGGAGGAGCCACCTTAGCTTATGAATTAGCAAAAAGGGGTAAGCAAGTAATTATTTTAGAGAGAGGTCCGTTAGTGACGAGGGTGGGAGATCAAAAATCAGCCGCTTATTTTTATGATAAATATGGTAGACTAAAAAGTAAAGAAGGGATAATTATTTACCGAACGATAATGGTAGGAGGAACTAGTGTTGTAAGTTGCGGCAACGGTGTAAGGTGTCTAGAGTCGGAATTAAAAAATTATGGCATAGATATTAGTGAAGAATTAAATGAAGCTGAGAAAGATTTAGGAGTAGAGCCAATTGATAAACGATTAATAGGTAAAGGCACTAAGAGGATTATGAGTGCAGCTCGTGGGATTGGTTTAGTTTTTAAACCTATGCCCAAGTTTATTAATTTAGCTAATTGCATTTTTTGTGGTAATTGTATTTTAGGATGCGCGCAGAGAGCAAAATGGAGTGCTTTAGATTTTATTAAGAAGTCGCAGGATCATGGCACAAAGTTAATAACAAATTTTGCGCTAAATACAATTATGGTTATTAATAATCAAGTGATAGGTTTGGGTGGCAGTGTGCGGAATGAACAGATAGAAGTAAAAGCTGATAGAGTGGTAATAGCTTGCGGCGCATTAGAAACTCCCAAAATTTTATTAAATTTAGGCTTGTCAGCTGGTAATAATTTATTTTGTGATCTTTTCATCGTTGTTTATGGAATATCAAAAAATTGTGGGTTATCAAGAGAACCAACAATGGCAATAGTAAATGATGAATTCTATAAACGAGATGGCTTTATTTTATCCCCCTTTTTGGATACTTTTTGGTCATTAATGTCTATTAACTTAAAGTATTATAAATTAGCAATTAAACGTGATAAGTTATTGGGTATTATGATTAAAATTAAGGACGATAAGGTAGGGGGAGTCAACAATAAAGGTGTAATTAGTAAAATTATTACCGAAGCAGATAAAGAAAAGTTTACTAAAGGCAGTCGCAGGGCAAAAGAAATATTAATTGAGGCTGATGTTAATCCTAAGTCTATTATTATTACCGATCCTCGAGGAGCTCATCCCGGAGGGACAGCTGCTATCGGAGATGTAGTTGATATAAATCACGAAACTAAAATTAAAAATCTTTTTGTATGTGATGCTAGTGCATTACCCATTGCGCCTGGATTACCTCCAATATTAACTATTATTGCTTTATCAAAACGATTAGCAAAAATATTATAATATTATGACAATGATATTAATTAATATTTGGCTTAGTATTTCAGTAATTTTTAATTTCTTTTTAGGCTATTTTGTTTATTTTAAAAGCCCCAAAACGAAGGCGAATATATTTTATACTTTAGCGATTTTTAGTTCTACTATTTGGACGTTATGTATGGTTTTATTTCGGATCTCTGAAGGTCTGCTATTACAGTGGAGCAGCTTGCTTCTTTGGGCGACTACTGTTCCTATAGTTTATTTTTTTCTTTATTTTAGTTTGAATTTTCCGTATGAACATAAAATTAAATTACCCCTCCATATTTTAATAGGAATTTTTCCTATAGTTGTACTTTGTATTTGTATTTTTTATTTTGGTATTTTTCATGAGGTTTTATTGATAAAAAAATATAGAGGCTTTGCTTTTAATTTACCCAATTTTTATTTTTACTGTTTATATATAGTTGGTTATTTTACAATTTCTTTTATAATTTTATTTAAAAAGTATTTGAAATATAAAGGAAAAGTTAGGACTCAGTTAATTTTTATAATTGTCGGTACTTTTATTTCGTCAATGGCTGGAGTTATTTTTGGTCTTGTTTTGCCTTTAATGAATAATTTTAAGTTATACTGGATGTCGCCAGGATTAACAATAGCCATGACTGGTTTTATCGCCTATGCCATTGTACGTCATCGACTAATGGATATTAGACTCGTCTTACGTAAATATTCTGTTTATATGGTTTCGTTAGCTACGGTTTTACTGTTATCAATAGTCGTGCGCTATCTTTTTAAATTTATTTTTTTAGAACTGTCTACCTGGACGGATTTTTTAATTCTAGTAGCAGCTATATCCCTTTTTCCAAAATTAAAAAATCGTTATTATCAATTTGCCAATAAATATTTTTTCTCTTCGCTTTATGATGCTCGGGAAGTGATGACTGATTTGTCAGAAAAACTAAAATCAACTTTAGAAATAAATAAAATTTATAAATATATTTCCGATTCTTTAATAAATTCATTTCATGCTAAAACAGTCAGCATATTAATATTTAACGAAAAGACGCGGCAATACGAAGTAAAATTTGATATTGGACATAAGTCGGGCAAGCAAACCAGCTTTAAAGAAGACAAAGGTTTTTATTCAAAGGTAATATTAAAAAATCCGGCAATCGTGATTGAAGAGTTAAAAGAGCAAGTATATAAAAAATTTAAAAATACCATTGATTTATTAACCGCTTATGAAGTTGAAGTTCTTACCCCTCTAAATTTAGAAGATAGAATTATCGGGTTGTTAGCTCTGGGGC
>CAZXKB010000126.1:0-3064 GCA_964641285.1 uncultured Gammaproteobacteria bacterium
CTATTAAGGATAGAATTATTATTTATTGGGAAAGCCCAAGCAATGAAATAGAGCAATCAATAAATAACCATAAAAATGATATAATCAGAGAAACTTTAGCCAATGAAATAAAACAAGATAAAACAGAAGAATTAGATTTAAGCAAGAAAGTTAATGTTAATGGAGCTAAAATGCAATTAGGAATTAAAAAAATATAACCTATGTCTAAAGTTCGGGCTTTAGTTTTATTTTCCGGAGGCTTGGACTCAATGCTCACGGTAAAAGTTTTACAAAATCAAGGCATTGAGACGGAGGGTATTTGTTTTGCCAGTGTTTTTTTCTCGTGCCAGAAAGTTAAACAAGCGGCAAAGAATATTGGCTTGCAATTTAAAACAAAGGATATTAGTAAAGAGCTATTAGAAATAGTAAAGAATCCTCCCAGCGGTTATGGCAAGCATCTTAATCCCTGTATTGACTGCCATGCATTAATGATTAAAATAGCAAGAGAATATTTAAAAATTAAAGTTGCGAAAGAGACGGGATTCTTACGTCAGCCGGCAAGCCGGCTTCCTCAGAATGACAGTGGGGGATATGATTTTATGGCTACGGGCGAGGTTTTAGGCCAGCGTCCTTTTTCCCAGAACAAAGAAACTCTAGCCAGAATTGAAAGATTAGCCGGCGTTGAAATTTTAAGACCACTGTCGGCCAAGTTACTTCCTGAAACCGAGGCGGAAAAGAAAGGATTAGTAAACAGAGCGAGACTTTTAAATATTAGAGGGCGATCGCGTGAAAGGCAAATGGAATTAGTGGAAAAGTATAGACTTAAAGGGTTTGCTACTCCGGCTGGCGGCTGTTTGCTAACCGACCCGGAATTTAGCCAGCGGCTGGGGAAAATGCTTGATTATTGGCCAGCCTGCAGAGCTCAAGATGTAGAATTATTAAGATATGGCCGTATTTTTTGGTTAACGCTTAAGAGCGGAAATCAGAAGATATTATTAATAATTGGCAGGAACAAAGAAGATGACAATAATTTAAATAAGGCAGCATTAAAAAATGATGTTATAATAGAGTTAAAGGAGTTAACCGGCCCTACTTCATTATTAAGGGGGGTCCCGTGCAGTGATCATCAGCCTTTAAGTGTTAGAGAAACAGCAATCCCAGAGAAAATAAAAATGAGCGAATTAAAACTCGGAGCGGCTAAAAGTAAACAAGAAATTATCGAGATAGCAAGCCTACTTACCGGTTTTTACGCCACCAAAGCCAGGGGCAGAAAAGCGGAATTAGAGATTAAAGTCAAAAACTAATAATTTTTAAATAAAATATATGGTATTTTCAAAAAACAAGGGCAGTATAAAAGTTGATGTTATTAAGGTGGTAAATGATATTTTTGACCAGGCAGTTGAAGCCGGGGCTAGTGATATCCACTTAGAGCCCTCCAGGGAAGGTTTTATTATCAGGTATAGAGTTGACGGCATAATGAGGGTTGTCTTTGAAGGAGATAAGACACTTTATGATTTTATTTTAGGCAGAATAAAAATATTAGCTCTACTGGAAACGACAGGACTGCCTAGGCCCCAGGAAGGCAATATCAAGTTTAAATACCAGGAAGACTTTGTGGATTTAAGAGTTTCTATTTTTCCTACCAGTTTGGGGGAGTGTATTGTCATCAGGGTTCTGGAAAGCAAAAAGTATTTTGGCAATTATCTTGATTTGGGCTTTACCGAAGAGCAAGCCAGAGTATTGGAAGGAATTATTAAAAAACCGTATGGGTTGATTTTAGTAACCGGACCTAATGGCAGCGGTAAATCAACCACTCTTTTCAGCATTCTGAACAAATTGAATAATCCTGAAAAAAGCCTGGTAACTTTAGAAGATCCAGTAGAGAGAAAAATTGAGATGGTGCGACAGACTCAAATTGATCCGGACATTGGGCTGGATTTTGCTTCCGGGTTACGTTATCTTTTACGGCAAGACCCGGATATTATCATGGTGGGAGAGATCAGGGATAAAGAGACAGCCAGGATTGCCGTTCAGTCAGCTATAACCGGCCATTTAGTGCTGGCTACTATCCATACCAACAATGCGGCCGGGGCTATTGTTAGATTGATCAATATGGGTATTGAGCCCTTTTTATTGACTTCAGCTTTAAAATTTGTTTCCGCCCAAAGATTGGCTCGCATGAATTGCCAGGCCTGCAAAAAAGAATATGAACCCCCGGCAGAGTTATTAAAAATGCTAAATGTACCCGCTGAGACAAAATTTTATCATGCCCTTGGCTGTGATGAATGTAATCATAAAGGAATGAAAGGCCGGCGGGGCGTTCATGAGGTTTTGATAATAAGCAAGGCTATGCAGGAGATGATTTTGCAGCATCCTTCAGATGAACAGATCAATGAATTGGCTACCGAGGAAGGCATGGTTACCTTAAGGCAGTCTGCTTTACAGAAAGTTTATCAGGGAGAAGTTAGCATTGAGGAAGCATTAAGATTAACTGAATAATTTTAAAAAAATTAATTTAATATTTAATAGTAATTTAAAATTTATTTTAGGTTTTTTTAAAATTTAAAATTTCAAATTACTAATTATTAATTTATGTCTACCTTGCTTTGGGTTGTATTAGTGGTTGTGGCCTTTTTAATTTTGGCCATAATTTTAATGTACAATTCGTTTATTCGTTTAAAAAATCGGGTTGATGAGGCCTGGAGCGACATTGATGTGCAACTTAAACGGCGCTATAATCTAATCCCCAACCTAGTGGAAACAGTTAAGGGTTATGCCGCTCATGAAAAGGAAACCTTAGAGAAAGTAACTAAAGCCAGAACTGACGCTATGGCGGCTCAATCAGGCGGAGACGCCAAGCAGCAGGCGCAAGCGGAAAATGCCCTGTCTTCTACCTTAAAGTCAATTTTCGCTTTAGCTGAAAATTACCCGGATTTAAAGGCTAATCAGAATTTTTTAGAGTTGCAAAGAGAATTATCTGATACGGAAAATAAAATTCAAGCCAGTCGTCGGTTTTACAACGGCAATGTGCGTGATTTTAATACCAAGTTGCAGGTTTTTCCCACTAATATGATCGACAATATAC
>CAZXKB010000127.1:0-2736 GCA_964641285.1 uncultured Gammaproteobacteria bacterium
TTTAGACCTGGAAGCCCATTGTATTACCGAAAACAGCGCGGTAGTTAACTGGCGTACAAATAAAACAGCTACCAGCTGGGTTGTTTACGGCATTGATTCTGACGCGCAGGAAGACGCGACCAGTACTGAAACCTCTGTGTCTTCCACTCAGCATTCCGTAGCCATAGACGGCCTGATCCCTTACGTTGATTATTCTTTTGAAGCAGTTTCGGTAGCGGGATCCAAGGAAGTCAGAAAAACAGTTATTTATAATACAAATAGCTGTGTTCTAGTCAAAGGCGAGGAAGGCCAGCCAAGTTTAACAATTAGTAAAACTATCGAACAAGAATTCGCCAACTCTGGTGATACCGATATTACATATACGATTGTAATAAATAACGTTGGTAATTTAACCGCTTTTAATGTAACTTTGACTGATAATCTGCCTAACGGCTTAACTTATAGTGAAAGTGGAAGCATTACCCAAGCCTGGGAATTAGGCGATTTCGCTCCAGGGGCAAATAAAATCGTGAAATATTTAGTAGACGTAGATGGCACGGTTCTGCCGGGAATATATACCAATATTGCTGAAGTTAGAGCTGATAATCATGAGTCAGTAAACGCAACTGCTGATTTAGAAGTAAGGGAAGTTAAGGTTTTAGCTGTAACCGGATTTAGTCTTAATGAATTTTTATTAATGTTGATATCAGCAATTTCACTTTTAGGAGTTTCTACAGTTTTGAAAAGAAAATTTTTTACCAGTAATTAAATAAACTATTTCAGATATAAACTAAAAAAGCCTGGTTTTTATAAAGAAAGTCAGGCTTTTTTAAATAAAGAATGATTAGAAAATAATTGTTGTTAAATTTGACATATTTAGCTTTTAGTGATATAATTAAATTTATGAAAAATAAGAGTAAGTCAAAAAATCGTAAAAAATGGATTTTTTATCTAATATTAGGAGGTTTTATCATACAAACACTCCGTTTTTTGTTTAAAAAGTGCCGAATAGGAGATATTAGTGATAATTTAAAAGATTTCGCTCACAAAGAAAAGAAAGAAGTAACAGAATTAACCAACGGAAAGGAATCATTTAAAAAATTCTGCCAAGACTCCGGATCTATTTTTAAAGACTTTTTCATTCCGCATGACGGTAATGGCAATAAGCCCAAGATATTGCGTGCTAAGTCGCTGGCTATCATTGTTATTGTTTTATTTGCATTGAAAGTAACAGTAACCGGCTACTTATTTTTTATTTATCCGGACCAGGCCAGGATGGCCCAACAAATGACAACCGAAATTCTTAAATTAACAAATCAAGATCGATTAGATAGTAATTTAGCGCCTTTATCGCTTAATTCCGTGTTAAGCGTTTCCGCTTTGGCTAAGGCCGAAAATATGATTATGAATGATTATTTTGCTCACCATAGTCCTGACGGTAAAAAGCCTTGGGATTGGATTAGCCGGGATAAATACGCTTATCTTTTTGTGGGGGAGAATCTAGCTATGAATTTTTCTTCAGCCCAGTCCGCTCATCAGGCCTTAATGCAATCGCCGTCCCATAAGAAGAACATTATGAATGCTAAGTATAGTGACGTCGGCCTGGCGGTAGTGAGCGGTGAAATTAACGGCCAGAGAACTAATGTCTTAGTTGAGCTATTTGCCTGCCAGTATCAGCCCAAAGTGGCTATAGCCGCCCAAACCGACCAGACAGCCGGTACGACCAAAGAGCAAGTTAGCGCACCAAAAGAAGAACAAACCAAGGTTTTAGCTACGGAAAACATAGAAAAAGAACAGGAGCCAGTTGCTCCAGCTAAAACAGAAGTTAAGCCAGAATTCTTACCAGACGAACCAAAATCGCCTACCGTTAAAATAGAAGTCGAAGATAAAAGTTTTGAGCCTGAGGTCAAACCGAAATCGGAAATTTCAGAATCCAAAATAGCCCTATTAAGCGATATGAATATTAATAATCAGCCTGAAATCACTGCCGGCACTGTTTATAGCCCCAATAATAATCTTAATACCGAAATTACCCATTATGCTTCAACTAATAACGAAAAGATCGGACTGGCCGCCAGACTTATCGCCTGGTCAAAATATTTTTATATCGGCGTCTTAGCTTTAATGATTATCGCTTTAATTGTTAATATTGGTATTAGAATTACTATTCAGCATAAACCGGTTATTATTGAGACGTTAGTCGTAATACTTTTTATTGCCGGCCTGTTAACTGTCCGTTTGCATATTTTAGAGCATATTGCTGAAAAAGTAGCTATAGTTTAAAAAATAATTTTGTTAATTTAATAGATAAGGCGTGCTGAATAGAACGCCTTATTTTAAATAATATGAAACAATATGGAAAGAAAAAGGTGGTAGTAGCAATATCCGGCGGGATTGATTCGTCTGTAGCTGCCTTTTTGCTAAAAAAACAGGGGTATCAAATAATTGGTTTATTTATGAGACTGGGATTCAGAGATGAAAAGAGCGAAATAGCCGCCCGGGCAATATGCCAAAAGTTAAATATAAAATTGTACCCCGTAAACTTAGCCTATAAATTCAAGCAAGAAATTATAGAATATTTTCTTAACAGTTATGCCCGCGGTTTGACTCCCAATCCCTGCATAAAATGCAACCAAGTTATTAAATTTGGCGGATTATTAAGATTAACCAGAGAACTGAAAGCCGAATATTTGGCTACCGGGCACTATGCGAGAAATAAGAAGTTATCACCGCAGATGCGGGACAGGGAAGTTAGAA